>NZ_JBVHLU010000007.1:161114-186379 GCF_055558835.1 Embleya sp. NPDC025285 | reverse complement strand
GGCACGCTGTTGAGTTCTCAAGGAACGGACGCTTCCTTTGGTGCGGAGTCAACCGCGCCCTCCGGGCGTTTAACGTTCAAGGTGTTTCAGTTTTTTGTTTTCCGTGTTTCGCTTTCGCGTTTCCAGCTTAGCACACCGTTTCGGCGGCTTCGCTTTCCTCGCTTTCGGCTTCAACCGCGTTTCCGCGTTTTCCGCCTCCCGGACTCTAGCAGATCTTCCGACCCGCTTTTCGTCCGCTGCTTCGTGCTTTCGGCCTTCGAAACTCTCGTTTCCCCGGCTTCCGGCTCTTCGAGCTTAGCAGCCCTTCCGGCCTGCTTCGCCCACCGCTTCGGGCATCGGGAA
The DNA here is from genome assembly GCF_055558835.1 of Embleya sp. NPDC025285. Taxonomy (NCBI): domain Bacteria; kingdom Bacillati; phylum Actinomycetota; class Actinomycetes; order Kitasatosporales; family Streptomycetaceae; genus Embleya; species Embleya sp. NPDC025285. The sequence goes on along the minus strand of NZ_JBVHLU010000007.1, from coordinate 186,037 downwards.
TTCACATTCTCCGAGGCATTTGGCGGCGTCCGCAGACTTTAGCGGAGCGCATTCCCGATCGCCTAATCGGTGATCATGGATTTGCTCGCCTCCCGGGCGGACTTCGCAACAGTACACGGCCGGGCCCGGAGCTCCAAATCGCTCCGGGCCCGGCCGCTCGTACCGCCCCTGCGGGCTCAGTCGAGGATCAACGCCCCTTCCCCGTCACGGGGTTCGGGCCCGGCACCGTGTTCGGTCCCGCCTCGGTCACCGGCGGCGTGGTCGTGACCTTGCCGTCGTGTGTGAAGCCGATGCCCTTGAGGGTGGGCAATGCGCGCCCGTCGCCGGTGAGCTCCACCTTGTATTGCAGGAAACGCGATGCGGTCCCCATGGTGTCGCCCGGTCGGGACAGGTCCTTCCATGCGGTCCAGCTCGCGTCCGGAACCGCCGTCGTCCCGGTCCGCACCGATACCCGCAGCGTCGTGCCCTTGGGAATCTCGGCCTGCCAATCACCGGCCAGCCACGTCACCATCCGGCCGGCGTCCAAGGCCTTCGACACATACGTGCCGGTCGGGGCCTTGTCCAGGGTGAGAGCGTCCGGACGGTCACCGCTCACCGCTCCCCCGGAGACGGTGCCGTTGGTGAAGTCGAACGCGCCCGTCTCGGCGACACCCGGCCTGGGCATCACCAGACGCGCGGTGTCCTTCTTCCTACCGCTGCCGCCCGTCCAGGTTCCCTCGTTCCCGGCCGCGTCGACGCCCGCGAGGCGGAACGCGTACGTGCTGCCTGCGCCGAGGTGGCCGAGCTTGGCGTGGTGCTCGGTGGTGGACTGCTTCCGGTCCGCATATACCGGTCGGACCGAGTTCGGGTTGTCGCCCAGAAGGACCGAGGTGGTCGTGGGCTTGTCCGTCTTCCAGGTCAGGTCGGCGCTGCCGTCGGGCCAGGTCTTGACCGAGACGTCGCTGATCACCGGCGCCTTGCGGTCGGCCTTGGGCGTGCGGAACTCCGCGGGCTTCGCGTTCGGGGCGGGCCAGACCGTGCGCTCGCCCTTCACGTTCTCCGAGGTGAGTCGGTAGTAATAGGTGGTGTCGGGCTTGAGCGCGCCCAGGGCGACCTTGTGCTCGCCTGCGGTCTCCACGCTCTTGTGGGTGATCGGCATCTGGTCCGGCTTGGTGCCGAGCTGCATCTCCGTGGTGGAGGGCACGTCGGTCTTCCAGGTCAGCGTGCCCGAGCCGTCGGCGGCCGGGGCCGCCTTGGCCTCGGCGATCAGCGGCGCCACCGCGTTGGCGTAGGTCGCCGTGTACGCGCCGGAGGTCCCGTCGAAGACGGCGTACTCGATGCCCTTGACGGTGGTCTTTTGGAAGGTGACCGCAGAGCCGCCTCGGGACAGGCCCGTGAGGGTCGTGCCGCCCGAGCCGGTGGTCGGCAACATCGTCATCAGGTTCGTCGCGGCCGCGTTCTGGTTGACCGTGAAGGTGACCGTGTTGCCGACCCGGTTGAGGCCGGTGATGGTGGACGCGTTCCGGGCGTCGGTCCAGTCCAGCAATTGTTTGGCGGAGACGATCGGGACGTTCTTCGCCTTGGCCGACGCGATCAGGGCCTGTTCGATGTCGAGCTGGCCCACGTTGCCGACCCCGCCGTTGGCGTTCGCCGAGTCCGTGTGGTTGTTCATCACGAACGCGCCGTAGAAGCCGTCGTTGTTGGCACCGTTGACGAGCTGGTCGAACGTGTCCGGGTAGACCTGTTGGAATTCGTCGTTGATCTGGGTGGTGCCCTGGTAGATGTCGATCATCTGACCGCTCGGGTCGGTGAATCGCATCGGGAAGCCGGAACCGGTGAAGAATCCGGGGCTCGCCTTCATGAGCGGCCCGCCCCACGTGTTCTTCCAGTAATCCGGCATGTAGTAGTAGTTCGTGTCGAGCCGGATTCCCTTGGCCCGGGCGATCGAGGCGTTCGAACTCCAGTCGGGCCAGGTCAGACAGTGCGTCCGGTTGGTGGTGGGCTTCAGCGGGGCGTAGCGGGTGAAGTCGTCGAGGCTGTTCTCGTACACCGCGCCGAGTCCGGCGTTGATGTCCGTCTGGGAGGCGCCGGCACGAAGCTGCGGGCAGCTGCCGTTCTGGTCGACGTGTCGGGCGATCTCGAAGCCCTGTGCGGTCCAGTTCTGGACGTCGGACACCGACGGCGCCTGGGTGCCCTGTGGTCCCGGGCCCCAGACGTAGATGGTGCCGCGCATGCACTTCCAGTTCCGTACTGCGGCGTCACGCAGTGCGGCGATCGGGCTCGAGCAGGCCGGGTCGGAGCTGTTGTTGTTGTAGCGGGTGACCCTGCCCTGCATGTCGCTGAGGTTCTGGCCGTGGTTGTCGCCGGTGGAGACCATCACGACCTTGAGCAGGTCGGGTGCCGCGGTGGCGGCGTTGCCGGGCAGGTACCAGGTCCTCGGGATCGGGGCCTTGGCCCGGTTGCCGAGTTCGATCAGGTTGGCGAACAGGCGCTGCTGCTCGTCGGCCTGCGGGATCTGGACCCGGCTGAGGTCGATCCAGTCCGGGTAGAACATGTCGTCGGCGCGCATCAGCGGGCCGCCGCTGTCGGAGAAGTTGTCGTTCTCGACGCCGGCCTGGGCCGGGTTGCCCTGGCGGGTCTGCACGATCGAGCGGGCCAGGTCGTAGGTGAACGCGGACGCGGTGCCACTGCCCACCGGGCGGGTGGTGACGGCGGGGCCGAGCGGGGTGGTGCCGGTGCGGGTGTACAGGTCCGCGACTCGGACCGTGCCGGCGCCGCCGGGGACCGTCCAGACGTCGGCGGGCCCGTGGTACTGCATGCTCTGCTGGCTGTAGATGCCGGCGCCGGCGGCGGTGCCGCTGTCCACCTTCATGTACTGGTTGGCCTGGAAGCCGCCGGAGGTACCGAGGCCGAGCAGGCCGGCCAGGGCGGCGCGCGGGTGCATCGCGATCAGGTTGCCGCCGCCGTTGACCCAGGTGGTGAGGTCGGTGACCAGTTGTGCCGAGGGGGCGAAGTCGCCGAGGACGACGGTGGTGTAACCGCCGAGCACCGCGGCGTTGACCGCGCTCGCGTCCTTGACCGCGAACGAGTTGAGTCCCTCGCTGCGCAGGATCTCGGTGTAGTAGCAACTGAACGGGTTCGAGTCGGCCTTGATCACCAGGATGGGGCCGGTGTTGGGCGCGTCGCACGGTGGTGTGGGCGGGGCCTGGCCGGTGGTGAAGGTCCAGGTCGTGTCCGGCATCGCGTTGTCGGACTGGTCCTTGACGCCGCTCACGGTGAGTGTGTACGGCGTGCCGTAGGCGAGTTCGGCGTCCGGTTTGAGGGTGAGCTGGGTCGGCGTGGTCGGGTTGTCGAGTTCGAGTTCGGCGGGTACGGCCGTGCCGTTGCGCTTGAGGACGAAGCTCAGGCCGGTGGGCTTGAGCGGTTCGCTGAACGTCACCGAGGGTTGCACGCCGGAGAGCACGCCGTTGGCGTTCGGCATCGGCGACTGGCCGGTGACCGCGGGGGCGACGGTGTCCTCGGCGTTGGTGCTGAAGACGACGTCCACCCAGTAGTTGCTGCCGTTCCAGCTGTCCGTGGGGTAGATGCTGCCCGCGTTGTACTTGTAGACGCCGTTGCCGCCGTCGACGCCGTCGGCCAGGGCCGTGATCAGCGAGTTGCCGACGGGTTGGGAGAACGAGCCGGTGTTGGCGGGATAGTTGCCGTTGGGCGCGAAGTAGGACGCGACGTAGGTGACGCCCGCGTGCACGGTGATCGGGGTGGGCAGGTCGACGGTCTGCCAACCGCTCCCGGTGCGGCTGACGTTGGGCACGGTGGCCAGGCGGGTCTGGGTGTTCTTGTCCCACAGGCTGACCGCGTACGGGCCGGTGCTGCCGGTGAGCTTCCAGAACTTGATCGACTTGATCTGGCCGTCGGTGGTGGTGCGGAACTTGACGCCGACCTCGACGCTGTTGTTGTCGGTCTGGTTCGGCGTGTTCGGGCTGACCGGGCCGGTCCAGATGTTGGTCTCCACGGACTGGCTGGCGCCGGTGCCGGTGGTGAACGACCAGGACTTGGTGGCCATGGTGTTGCCGGCGGCGTCCTTGGCGCCGGTCACCGTGACGGTGTGGCCCGTGGACACGGCCAGTGGCGCGGAGGGCTGGAACGTCGCCGTGTTGCCGCTGTACGTCGCGGTGCCGGCGACGGCCGGGCCGCCGGTCTGGTTGACCGCCCACTGGATGGTGGCGGGCTGTACGGGCTCGTTGAAGGTCACCGACAGCGGCGCGGCGGTGGCCACTCCGGTGGCGTTCGCGGCGGGGGTGGTCTGGGTGACCGTGGGCGGTGTGGTGTCGGCGCCGGGGACGAAGGAAACGTCCACCCAGTAGTTGCCGGCCTGGTAGGAGTCGGTCGGCATGCCGCCGCCGGGGTTGTAGGTGTAGACGCCGTTGCCTTGGTTGCCGTTGCTGGCGGGGGCGACGAGTTGTTCGACGGTGCGGTCCGACGCGAAGTAGTTGTCGGTGACCGTGTAGCGGCCGACCGGTGCCACGTAGGAGGCGATGTAGGTGTGTCCGGCGGTGACCGGCACGGGAGTTGTGAAGGTCGCGGTCTGCCAGCCGGACGCGGATTCCGCGATGAAGGTCACCGAGGTCGCGGTGCCGGTGGCGGTGTCCCAGATCCGGCCGGTGTGGGTGCCGGTGTTGCCGGCGTCCTTCCAGAACTTGATCTCGGTGATGGTGCCGTTGCTGTTGGGCTTGAAGCGCACGCCCAGTTCGACGGCCACCGCGTCGGTGTCGGTCACGGCGCCGTTCGGGGTGGCGCCGGCGAACAGCGAGCACGGACTGCATGGCGCGGCCTGGGCCGCGGTGATCGGTGCGAACAGGGTGAACAGCAACGCACCGATCGCGGCGAACGCGATGCTCGTCCACGTTCCTCTGCGTTGTCGGTGACCCGATCTGGTTCTGGCGCGGGCAGCCTTCATCGAGTTGGTGCTCCTCAATGGCATGACGGTCGGTTCGTGGTTCGGGGCGGGCGGCGCGGGGAGTCCGGGCCGCCGCGCTCGCCCTCGGGGCCGGCCGCCGGCGGATCGGTGCCGCCGGCGGCCGGCTTCCGGGGTTTGCCCGGTCGATGGTGGTGACTCGATCGGGTTCGGTGCCGGGTACCGGGCGTTCGATGTCCGGGCGTTCGATGTCCGGGTGTTCGGTGTTGCCGCGACCGGCTGCCGCGGCTAGTTGGTGGTGAAGACGACGTCCACCCAGTAGTTGCTGTCGTTCCATGTGTCGGTCGGGAACCCGCCGGCGCCGTAGGCGTACACGCCGTTGCCGCCGACGGTGCCGGACGCGGCGGCCTTGACGGGTCCGGTGCCGGCGGCCGCGGTCAACCCGCCGTCCGTGGAGGAGTACCGGCCCACCGGGGCGAAGTACGACGCCACGTACGTGGTGTTGGCCGCGATGACGACCGGTTGGGTGAAGTTCACCTGTTGCCATCCGGAGGCTGTCTCACTGCCGAAGACCGCGCTGGTGAGGAGGGTGCCCGTGCCGGACCAGATCGTTCCGGTGTGCGTGCCGGTGTTGCCGGCGCCCTTGTAGAACCGCAGTCCGGTGACCTTGCCCGGGACCGTGCTGCTGAACTTGACGCCGAGTTCGATGCCGGTGGTGTCGCTGTCCTGGAGCACGGCGGGCGTCGCGGTGGCGGGCCAGATCGTGCAGGACGGGTTGCAGGTGGGCGGCGGCGTGCTGCCCGCCGTGGTGAAGGACCACGTCTTGGCGGCCATCGTGGTGCCCTCGGCGGTTTGCGCGCCGGTGAGGGACACCGTGTACGTCGTGCCGGCGGCCAGGTCGACGGTCGGGTCGAAGGCCGCGACCCTGGTCGCGGCGTTGTAGCTCGCGGTGCCGGCGACGGTGCTGTTGTCCGCCTTGGTGACCGACCACACGATCGTCGCGGGCTGGACCGCGAGGTCGAAGGTCGCGGTGATGTTGCCGCCGACCGGGGCGAGCGTCGCCCCGCTCACCGGGGCGGTCGCGGTGACCACCGGCGCGGGGTTGGTCGGCGTGGTGTTCGAGGTGGTGAACACCGGGTCGACCCAGAAATTGCTGTCGTTCCAGGTCGAGGTCGGGAATCCGGTGCCGTAGCGGTAGACGCCGTTGCCGCCGGACGTGTTGCTCGCCGGTGCGGTGAGCGGGCCGCGGATGTGCGCGTTGGTCAGGCCGCCCTGGTCGGCGGAGTATCTGCCGTTGGGCGCCTGGTACGACGCGACATAGGTGGTTCCGGCGGTGACCGGCACGGGCTGGGCGAATGTCACCTGTTGCCATCCGGACGCGGTTTCGCCGGTGAACGGCGCGGTGGCCAGGAGGCTGCCGGACGCGGACCACAGGGTCCCGGTGTGTGTGCCGGTGTTCTCGGCGTTCTTCCAGAACCGGATGCCGTTGATGAAACCGGCCCGGTCGGCCTGGAATTTGACGCCCAGTTCGGTGGCGGCGGTGTCCGGATCCGGGCCGGACGAGGGCTGGTCGGTCGGCGTCCACAGCGTGCATGGGCAGTTCACCGGTTGTGGTGGCCCGCCGAGGGTGACCGTGACGCCCGCGGACGGGATCTCGGTCCGCGCGCTGTCGTCGGTGGCCCGGGTCTTGATGGTGATCGAGCCGCCAGCGCCGGTGGTGAATACGTAGGTCCAGTTCTCCCGGCCGGTGGTGGCCGGGTGCCAGGTGGCGCCGTTGTCCACCGAGACCTCGACGCCGCCGACCTTGCCGCCGGTGTCGGTCGCGGTGCCGGTGATCGTCACGTTGGAATTGGCGGGCAGGCTGCCGCCGTTGGTCGGCGCGGTGATGGTCGAGGTGGGCCGGGTGGTGTCGGTGCTCGCCGTCGCCGCGACCATGCCGGCCATCAGCGTGCCGGGCTGCACGCCCATGTCGGCGAACAGGTTGATGGTGGCCTGCTGCATCGCGGTGTCGACGGTGCCGTTGGCGCCGACCCGGTACACGTCCAGACCCCAGGCCCACTGGATGGTGCCCGCGCCGAAGACGAGGGCGCCGCTGGGTGCGCGGTAGAGCGTCAGGCTGTGCGTCGAGCTGCCGTCGGCGTAGGTCGAACCCTGGTCCTGGATCACGGACATGCCGGACTTGACCGTGGTCGAGAGTCGGATCAGTCCCGCGGGCCGGGAGCCGTTGTCCAGATCGGAGTCCCATTCGTAGCCGAGGGTTCCGCTTCCGAGTGTGGTTTGTGCGGTGAGGCCGAGGGTGGCGAGGCGGGTGTTCCGCCACAGGCGAAGGCGGCCGTCGGCGCCGTTGGCGTTCATGTCGGTCGTACAGCAGTTGACCGTGAAGATGGTGCCGCTGAGGCTGTTCTCCGGTCGGCCGCCGTCACCGGGCGGTGAGAACCGCGGGTCGCGCCAGGTGCCCGTCCACATGGCCGGGCCGAGCGGGTCGATCGACTCGTTGGCGTGGGTGTCCTTGTACGAGACCAGGTTGCGGTGATCGGGGCCGTTGCCGTTGATCCCGCCGTTCTCCCAACGGGTCTTCCAGAAGATCTCGTTGCCGGAGAAGAAGGCGAGGTTGACCCCCGCGTCGCGGGCCGCCTCGACGTTGGCGCGTTGGGTGCCGGACCAGTACTCGTCGTGTCCCACCGACAGGAAGACCTTGTGGTTCTTGATCAGTTGGCCGCGTCGGTCGCTGTCCACGCCGGTCGTGTAGGTGACGTCGTAGCCGTTGCGTTCCAGAAAGCGCAGCATCGCGAACTCGGCGTTGAACAGCGAGTCCCCGGGATTGTCCGCACGCGTGGTGAAGGGTCGGTTGTAACTGACCTTGTACGCCCGGCCCACCGGCTGCCCGGTGTAGAGGTCGTTGCCACCGTAGGCGTTGTACGCCTGCCAGGTGGTGTCGGATGCCTGCATGAACATCGCCGAGTGCGACGCGTCGTTGCGGACCACGAACGGGATGTGGCTCGCGCCCGATGAGCCGTCGGTACGCGTGGGTTTGGCGATGTAGTAGCCGGATACCGCGTCCGCGGGTACGTTCCAGGACGCGGAGTCGGTCCAGTTGGAGCAGTCGATCAGCCCGGTCACCAGGTTGTCGGTGTCGCAGCCGGACTGTTGCCGCGGCGTGACCGCCGAAGCCGGGATCGTGTAGACCTTGCGAGCGCCGTTGCCGTTGTACCAACCGAGTCGGTAGATGTCGATGCGGTAGGAGCTTGCGGACGTGTCGATCTTGAACTTGATCTGGCCACCGGCGTTGACGCTGATGTCGGTGGAGAAGCCTTGAATGGCGTTGCTGCCGGCACCGCTGATGTCCCATTCGGTCCGCGGGTTGCCGGTCTTGGTGTTCTCGCAGGCAACCGCGTTCGCAACGGGTGCGTCACACGGCCCCGCGGCGGCCTCGGGTGTATTCGGAGCCGCGACGGTCAGCGCGAGCAGTAAAGCGAACAATGTCGGAATCGTCGCTCTGCGCAGCCGTGGTCTGGGCAATTTCATGAGTGTCCCCCACCCGGTATCGGTGCCCGGGGCGGTGTCCCGGGTCCGAGATAGGGGAAAGTGTGGCGCACGTTCCGGCCTGTTGTCCGGGTTTTGCCCTCTCGTGAAGCGGGCCGTGGGTACAGTGCGGGAACCGGGGGCGGGTCGGCCTCGGATCGGACTTGGGGGAGTTCGAAACACAGGCCCTGGCGGGGATGGTTCCGCACGATGGTCCGGGGGGACTTTGTGAAGGTAGTGATCACCGGCGGTGCCGGTTTCATCGGCTCGAATCTGGCCGCCGCGTTGCAGGACCACGACGTCGTGCGCGACGTGCACGTGGTCGACGACCTTTCCACGGGGTCGCTCGCGAGTCTGGACGGCTTGAAGGTGACGTTCCATCAGGGGTCGATCCTGGAGCCGGAGTTGCTCGATCGCGCGTTCGCCGGCGCGGACGCGGTGGTGCACCTGGCGGCGCTGCCGTCGGTGCCGCGCTCGGTGGAGGCGCCGCTGGCCAGCCATCACGCCAACGCGACCGGCACCCTGGAGGTGCTCGAGGCGGCACGGCGGGCGGGCAACATCCATGTGGTGGCCGCGTCCTCGTCGTCGGTGTACGGCGCGAATCGCGAGTTGCCCAAGCGCGAGGACATGCGCACCGCGCCGCTGAGTCCGTACGCGGTCAGCAAGTTGGCCACCGAGTCGTATCTGATCGCCTACGGCAACTGCTACGACCTGCCGGTGCTGCCGTTCCGCTTCTTCAACGTGTTCGGGCCCGGTCAGCCGGCCGATCACGCCTACGCGGCGGTGATTCCCCGGTTCGTGGACGCGGCGTTGGCCGGTCGACCGCTGTCCGTGCAGGGCGACGGCGAACAGACGCGCGACTTCACCAACATCGGCAGCGTATGCGCCGTGCTCATCGACGCGGTGTTGCGCCGGGTGGTCTCCGACATCCCGGTCAACCTGGCGTTCGGTTCGCGGACTTCGCTGAACGCGCTGATCGCCCTGTTGACGGAGGTGCTCGGGCATCCGGTGGAGGTCGAGCACGCGCCGCCTCGGCCGGGCGACGTGCGGGACTCGCAGGCGGACGGGTCGCGGCTGCGCGCGTTGTTCCCGACCGCGGAGCCGGTCGAACTGCGCGAGGGACTCGCGCAGACGGTCGCGTGGTTCCGGTCTCGGCTCAACTGAGCCGGTCCGCGGCCTCGCGCGGGCGCAGCGGGCGGGCCGGCGAGCCCACCACGGTCGTGCCCGCCGGTACGTCGCGCGTGACCACGGCGCCCGCGCCGACGAAGGCGCCGGGGCCGACGGTCAGCCCTTGCAGGACCACGGCATTGCTGCCGACGGTGGCGTCCTCGCCCAGGTGCACGTTGCCGGAGATGTTCGCGCCCGGGTACACGGTGCTGCGCGCGTCCAGTACGGCGTCGTGTCCGATGGTGGCGTTGTAGTGGACCTGCGCGTGCGGGCCCAGGGTGACGCTGCTGGAGACGTGCGCGTTGGCCTGGATCAGACAGCCGGCGGCGATCGCGGTCTCCGGCGAGATGACCGCGCGCGGGTGTACGAGGGTGACCGCGTGCAGGCCGCGTTCGTCGAGCAGGCGGGTGAGTCGGGCGCGCGCGTCGGGTGCGGCGATGCCGACCAGGTAGTCGCCGGCGTCGACGTCGGTCGGGCGCAGCACCGGCAGGCCGCGCACCTTCTCGCCGGCTCGGGCGTCGTCGAGGAAAGCGGTGACGGTGAGCGTGGCGGCGATCGCGGCGTCGAGGGCTTCGCGGCCGACGCCGCCGGCCCCGCAGATGTAGAGCGGCATGGGGACATCCTGGCATCGCCGGGCGGCCGGGATGGGGTGCCTGCGCACGCGGGCGCGGTACGGGTGGTCCGGATCCTCGAGCGGAAGCGGATTGTGCTGTGAGTACTGACCGGGAAGGCGATCATCGGGTCCGGGGTTCGGCGCGGTATCTGTCCCGATTGGACCTGTTGGGCACGGCCGTGGTCGCGGCGACCGCGATGTGGGCGTTGGCGGCGGCGGCGAATCGGGCCGGTGAGCCGGAGGCGTATCTGTTCGCGCTGTTGGCCGCGGTCGGGGGCTATGTGCTGGGGCGAGTGCTGGGCGCGCGTTCCGCGTTATTGGCGCCGGCGCTGGTGGCCGGCGGGGTGACGGCGCTGCTGGTGTTGTGGCCCGGCGCGTTGAGCGGTGATGCCACGGCGCCGCCGTTGGAGTACGGGAACGCCGACGGCGCGTTGGTGGCGCAGGCGGTGGGCGCCGCGTGTCTGGCCGCGCTGGTCGTCGCATCCGATCGGCGGCGGGGCGAAATCCTGGTTTTGGCCGGGTTGTTGGTACTCGCGGCCTTCGCGACGCGGTCGGTGGCGGCGGCGGTCGGCGCGTTGGCCGTGCTGCTGACCGCGTTGATGTCGGCGGTGGTGTATCGCAAGGGCACGGTCGTGGTGGTGTCGGCGGTGTGTGTGCTCGGAGTGGCTTTGGGCACTGTGGTGCTGGGGGTGCTCGGCAGCCGCACGGGCGGCCTGGAGGGTGCCGCCGAGGCGGGTCTGACCGAGCGTCGGGTGCAACTGTGGTCCGACGCCGTGGACCTGACGAAGAGTTACCCGCTGCGCGGGACCGGTCCGGGCATGTTCGTGACGAACAGTCCGACCGCGAGCGCGGACGCGGATGCGCGGTCGGCGCATTCGCTGTGGCTGCGCCAAGGCGCCGAGCAGGGGGTGCCGGGAGCACTGTGTCTGGTCGCGCTGGTGGGGTGGATGTACGTCCGGTTGTGGCGTTCGCCGCAGCCGGTCGCGGTGGTCGTGGTGGGCACGGCGACGTTCACGGCGTTCGTGGTGCAGGCTTCGATGGACTATGTGGCCGAATTTCCGGTGGTGTTGGTGGCGGTCGGGCTGTTGGCCGGGGCGGCGACGGCGAGTCCGGATCCGGAATTGCGGGCGCGCTTGGAGCGTGGGGTGTTGTAGCGGGGACGTGGAGCGGGGTTGCGCGGCACAGTTGCGGGGCGGGGTTGCGGGGGCGCCGGGGTGGCATCTTCGGGCGCAATAGGGTTCTTGAGCCGATTTGCCCTGCTTGCCCAGGTATACGCCCACTCGTGCGAGCGAAACCTCAGATGATGCTCAGATCCGTGTCGCGCGAGCGACTCCGCGTCTATTTTGTGGAATCGCCGCAACACGGGCGCACATATTTCCCAGGCAAGGGGAATGTCACGTCGATTCGCAGGTTTGTCGATCCGCGTGCAGGATTGCCGGAATCCCGTTTCGAGTTCGTTGCGGGATTTTCCAGAGAATGAGGAAAGCGGGACGGGCGGTCCGGGGGGCCGCTGCCGCGCAGGTGTGAACGAGCCCTGGGCATCTCGCCGTATATGCAGGTCACAGCCCTTTCACCAGGTGGACATGGGCCCGGTCGACCATGAGGTCGATGCGGTTGGCCGACGTCCTTCCCTACCCCCGAAACGGTGACGGATGCTTCCGGAAAGCCCTTTCCCGAATTTCGCCTCAGGCCTTTCGAATACGCTGCGCGACTGCTTCAATGCTCACTGATCTCCAGGTGGCCTCGGTATCACCTGTTCTTCGGGAGGGCACGATCAGCAGCACAACGGCCGCGAATCCATTCGGCACGGACTTCTGGAGCGGCAACCGGGGCATCGCCTGGCTGGCTCTGCTCGAACTCGTGGTCCTCGTCGTGGTGTTGCTGCGGGTGCTCGCCCGCCGGGCGGGGCCGCGTGGGTTGTTCCGCGGGTTGTGGCAACAGGTCGTGGTGACGGGGCGGGCGTTCGCCGCACCGTTCGTCGCCTGGCGACGGGATCGACGCGGGGTGGCCACGCTGACCCGGTACCTGGGTACGCCCGAGACGTTCGATCTCACGACGCGCGCGGTGGCGCGGGCGCGGTCGGCGGGCGTCGAGCCCTGGGCCGTGGTCCTGGCGGACGAGCGGGTGTCGGTGCGGCTCACCGCCGCCAATTCCCCCGAGGTGACGGGGCCTTGGGCGGCGGACCCGGAGGATCCCCTGCTGTGGTCGACCTCGGTGGCCGAACTGGGCGCGACGGCACCGGATTCGGCGGCACCGGGTTCGGGAGTACCGGATTCGGCGGCCCCGGACGCGGAGGCTGCGCTGCCGGTCGTGGTCGGGTTGCTGGACTCGGGTGTCGTGCTTCTGGACCTGTCGGCGGTGGCGCCGGTGGTCGCGGTAACCGGGGATTCGGCCGCCGGACGTGACCTGGGGCACGCGCTGACCGCGCAACTGGCCCGGCGGTTGCCGGCGGGTTCGGTCGGGGTGGCTCGGGGTGTACATCCGGGCTTCGCGGGCCGTACGCCGGGCGAGTTGTGCGCCGATCCCGGGGTGCGGGTCATGGTCTGCGCGGAGCCCGAACTCGAACCCGAACTCGAGGACGAGCTCGCGGCGTTCACCCGGAGCCGGACGCGGCGGATGCTCGTGCTCGGGGACGTGCGCGGGCGCCGCCTGACACTGCGGCCGGACGCGTTCGGGGTCCTGCCCGCTGCGGACGGCCTGGGCCCGGTCGAGACGGCGGGCCTGGCCCGCGCGGTCGCGCGAGTGGTCCGCTCCGGACACCTGACCCCCTCGGAACCGCTCCCTCCGAGCCCGACGCCACCGAACCCGGCTGCGGCTCTGCCGGGGGCGACCCTGTCGGGGGCGGGCGGCGGCGGGGCGGACGGGTCGGCTGCCCCTGCGAGGAACGCACGGACCTCGATCCCGGGGGCAGGCGCGAGGCCGGAGGCGGCAACTGCCTGCGTGGGGAATGAGCACGGCTCGCCCGGGAGTGCACGGGCGGCAGGAGCGTCGGCTGCCGGCTCGCCGAACGCGCGAGGCTCGGCTGTCGCAGAGGTGGTCGGTACAATTACGGCTGCGGCTACCGCTCCCGCTACGAGTACGGCAACCACGCGTGCTTCGGCCCCCGGCGGGGCGAGCGCGCGAGCCACACCCGAGCGCGCGGCCGGCGCGGACGGCGCGGCGCGCACGGGCAGCACGGCGGGAGCGGGCAGCACGGCGGGAGCGGGCGACTCGCCCGTGGGCGTCACGAACCGGGGGAATTCGGCCGCGAACGCATCTGCTGCGGACCTCTCGGCCGGCGGTCCGGCGAACGCGCGCGGCTCGGCAGCGGGTGGGCCTCCCGTCTCCCGCGGACCGGGCGTCCCCGGTGGATCCGTCTCGGCGGGGGCTGCCACGGCGTCCGGACCGCGCAGCGCCCGGGCGGGCAGGTCCGGCGGGTCGACCGGCAGCGTGAACGGATCCGACGCCGCTCCGGCCGCCGCGTCGGGGCCTATACCGGCATCCGGATCCGGGCCGGCGTCGGCGTCGGCGTCAACCGCATCCGCCGCTTCCCGGGCCGGAGTTCCGAGCCCGCCCCGGTCCGGTGCCGCGACCTCGCCCACCACACCCGCTCCCGAGTCCACCCGGCAGGCGGCCGTACCCGCTCCCGCGCCCACCGGCCCCACGGCACCGACAATCACGGCACCGACACCCTCGGGATCCGCGTCCCCGGGATCCGCGTCCCCAGGATCCGCACCCTCGGCTCCGCCCACCCCTCCTCGCCGATCGCCGGCGTTCGCCTCCGCACGCCACACCCAGACTCCGACCGAAAACATCCCCGCGCCCCGAACCAACCCGCCCCGCTCCGCCGACCCGGCGACCCCGGCGGCCCCGACCACCCACCCGACGGAGACAGCAGGCGCGGCAGGCCGGCCCGGCGCAGCGAACATCGCCGACCCGACGGATGGGCCTGATCCGACCGACCAAGCTCCGCCGACCCACCCGGCTGCGGATCCCGCGGACCCGGCCGACTCGGCGCGCGCGCCTCACTCGGGCGACCCGGCTCCACCAACCGAACCGCCCACCCCCACACTCCCGCCCACCCCGGCCGACCCCGCCCACGCCGCCGACCCGGCGGAGCCGGCGGAGCCGGCAGGCCCGGCCGACCCCATCAAGCCCAGCACCCCGCCCATCCGCACCGAGCCACCCGCCACCACTCCCCCACGCGACCCGGTCGACTCCGCCCCCACCGCCGACCCGACCGACCCGACCACGCCCGTCGCCCAGCCCATCTCGACCACCCCGACCACCCCGACCACCCCGACCACCCCGTCCATCCCGCCGGACCCCGCCGACCCACCCCACCCCGCAGTTCCCGCCCATCCCGACCCGGAGCACGTCCCCGGCCGGGGTGAGCGGTTGTGACCGCCGTCCGCGTTCCCCTGGAGGCGATCGCATGCGACTGACCATCACCGTGTCCGAGCCCGCGCGGAGTCGGCGGGACTCGATCGTGATCGAGGCGGATTCCGGGACCACCGTCGGCGAACTCCTCGAACACCTCGCCGACACACACGACCTGGGCGCGCCCGGTGTGCCCTGTCGTCTGGCCGACACCGTGCTCGACCACGACGCCGTGTTGTCGGTGTGCGGCATCCGTGAGGGCAGCGAACTCACCCTCGGCCCGGTCTCCGCCGACCCGATCGACGCGCGCCCCGACCCGCCGCTCGTCGAGGTGCATCTCGCGGCGGGCCCGGGTGCGGGGCGGATCTGGCCGCTGCCGATGGGCACTTACGACATCGGCGCGGATCCCGGGTGTGCGATTCGGATCGACGAGCCCGGCGTGCCGGCGCACGGGATCCGGGTCATCGTCGGGCCGTCCGGCGCGGTCCGGGTCGCGGTGCCGCCCGGCAGCGAGATTCGGCTCGGGCGGGTGTACCGGGCCAAGGAGGACACACCCGCGCGGCCGATCGACCCGAAGGACCGGGAGTTCGCCGACGAGCCGCCGCCGGATCCCGAGCAGCCGATCGTCGGCGAGGTCGAGTGGGAACTCGGGCTGGGCCTGACCGTGGGTCCGGTATTGCTGCGCACCGCCGCGCCGTTCGACGCGGGCGCGGACATCGTGCCGTCGGCGGACGGCGCCGGGCTGGACTTCAACCGGCCGCCGCGGATCGTCGAGCCGGTCAAGGGCGGGCGGTTCCGGATCCCGACCCGGCCGCGCGGCAACTTCAGGCAGCCGTTCCCGATGTTGATCACGCTTGCGCCGATGTTGCTCGGCCTGGTCATGGTCAAGATCTTCCATTCGTACTTCTTCCTGATCTTCGCGATCTTCAGCCCGATCATGGCGCTGGCCAACTGGATCTCCTCGCGGCGCAGCGGGCGCAAGCAGTTCGTCAAGGACTTGGCCGCGTACCGGATCCGCAAGGCCGAGGTGCTCGCGGATGTCGCGGCGAGCACCGAGGTGGAACGGCGGGGGCGGGTCGACGCGATCCCGGATCCGTCGGTGACCGGGCTGTTCGCGACCGGGCCGGGGCAACGGCTGTGGGAGCGGCGGCGGGTGGACCCGGACCATCTCGTGTTGCGGGTGGGCACCTCGGCGCACACGTCGCTCAACGAGGTCGAGGATTCCGATTCGGAGTCGCTGGATCGGCGCGCGCATTGGACCGTGCCGGATGTGCCCACGGCGGTGGATCTCCCCCAGCAGGGTGTGCTCGGGGTGGCGGGGCCGAACGGGCCCGCGCTGCGGATGGCGGGTTGGCTGGTCGCGCAGGCGGCGATCATGCACAGCCCCCGGGACGTGCAGGTACGGCTGTTGACCGGGGCGGCCGGTGCCGACGCGTGGGGGTGGTTGGCCTGGTTGCCGCACGCGCGCGGCACGGTGCGCGGCGGGCCCGAGGTGTTGATCGGCAGTGATCCGGAGACGATCGCGGCTCGTGTCGCCGAATTGGTCCAGGTGGTGCGCGCGCGCAAGGCCGCGGCCGAGACGTTGTTGCGCAACGCGGTGTTCGCCGAGCCGGATGTGGTGCTGGTGGTGGACGGCGCGCGCCGGTTGCGCGAGATCCCGGGCATGACACAGGTGTTGCAGGAGGGCCCGCAGGTGCGGGTGTTCTCGATCTGTGTGGATTCCGAGGAGCGCTTCCTGCCCCAGGAGTGCACGGCGGTGATCGGTGTGGACGACGCGTCGGCGGCGCGCGGGCCGGTGGCCACGGTGCGCCGGCACGGCGCGCCGACCGTGACCGAGGTACGGCCGGACCTGCCGACCGTCGGGTGGTGCGACGCGATCGCCCGGGCGCTGGCGCCGGTGCGCGATGTCACCTCACCGGACGAGGGCGCGTTGCCGGATCGGGTGTTGTTGCCGCGGTTGTTGGCGCTGGATCCGCCCGACCCGGCCGTGATCGGCGAGCGGTGGCGGCGCCGGCCCGCGTCGACCCGGGTGGCGCTCGGCGTCGGCTACGACGGGCCGGTCTCCTTCGACCTGGTCCTGGACGGTCCGCACGCGCTGATCGCGGGCACCACCGGGTCCGGCAAGTCGGAGCTGTTGCAGTCGTTCGTGGCCGCGCTGGCGGCGGCGAACCGCCCGGACGAGCTGACCTTCGTGTTGGTGGACTACAAGGGCGGCAGCGCGTTCAAGGACTGCGTCGAACTCCCGCACACGCTCGGCATGGTCACCGACTTGGACGCCCAGCTCGTACACCGTGCGATGGCCTCGCTCGGTGCCGAACTCACGCGCCGCGAGTTGTTGTTGGCGATGGTCGGCGCGAAGGACCACGCGGAGTACCGGGGAAAGCGGCTGCGCGACGCGCAGTTGCCCGCGCTGCCTCGACTGCTGCTGATCGTGGACGAGTTCGCGACGCTGGTGCGCGAGGTGCCGGACTTCATCCCGGGTCTGGTCGGCATCGCCCAGCGCGGGCGTTCGCTGGGCATCCACATGGTGCTCGCCACGCAGCGTCCGGCCGGGGTGATCACGGCCGACATCCGGGCCAACACCAACCTGCGGATCGCGTTGCGGGTGACCGACGCCGGCGAGAGCTCGGACGTGATCGACACCAAGGACGCGGTGGCCATCTCCTCGGCCACCCCGGGCCGGGCGTTGGCGCGGACCTCGCATCACACGGTGATCCCGTTCCAGACCGCGTACGCGGGCACCGAGCGGGTGGACACCAAGGCCGCCCCGGAGCCGGTCCGCCCGCTCCCGGTCGCGCCGGAGGTTGTCCGGCCGCAGACCTCGGTGTTGTCCTGGAGCCGGTTGGGTCGCCCGCGTCCGCCCGCCGCCGAGCCGGAGGTGGAGCCGCAACCGCAGGTGGGCGATGCCGAGCCGACCACCGACCTCAAGGAGTTGGTCACCGCGATCTCGGCCGCGGCCGCGGTGCTCCCGGACTTCACCAAGCCGCCGAGTCCGTGGTTGGACCCGCTGCCGCATCGGGTGTTGCCGGACGAGTTGCCCGAACCCGCGCCCGCCGCCGATCCGGCGCCGGGTGCGCTGGAGCCGGTCGCGTGGGCGATGGAGGACGTGCCGCATCTGCAGGCGCGCAAGGCGGTGTTGCTGGATCCGAGCACGTTCGGCCACCTGTTCGTGGTGGGCGCGCCGCGTACCGGGCGCAGCCAACTGTTGCGCACGATGGCGGCGGCGCTGGCCAAGAGGCACTCCTGCGGGGTCGTGCACATCCAGGCGATCGACGCGGGTGGTGGCGCGCTGGCCGCGCTGGCGGACTTGCCGCACTGCGGCACGGTGGTGCCGCGCAACGACCTGAGTCGGATCGACCGGCTGATCTCGCGGCTCGGCGAGGAGCTGAGCGTGCGTCAGGAGCTGTTGTCCCGACACGCGTGCGCAAGCCTGACCGAGTTGCGGGCGGGCGACGCGCAGGGGTGTCCGGCGCATGTGTTCCTGTTGATCGACGGGTGGGATCCGCTGGCGCCGACGTTGTACGAGTACGACGACGGTCGGGTGATGAACGAGGTGGTGCGGTTGTTGCGCGAGGGCGCGGCGGCGGGCATCCACCTGGTGATGACCTCGGAACGGGCTTTGATCAACGGGCGGTTGTCCTCGGTCAACGACGACATGGTGCTGTTGCGGTTGGCCGATCGGGCCGAGTACTCGGGGGCGGGCGTGCCGCGTACCGCGATCCCCGGTTCGATGCCTCCCGGGCGGATCCTGGTGTCGGGGTCGTGGACCGAGGCGCAGGTGTGCCTGTTGGCTCCGGGCGAGAGCGGGCGCGAGCAGGTCGAGGCGCTGCGTCGGATCGCGGCGGACGCGCGCGAGCGGGACAAGGCGGTGGACGCGGCGCGCCGGCCGTTCGAGTTGGCCGCGTTGCCCACCTCGATCACTTTCGCCGAGGCGTACGAGGCGGTGACGCCGGCCCAACGGCGGCCGTTGTGGGCGCTGTTGGGGATCGGTGGGGACGCGGTGGGCGCGGTGGGCGCGGATTTCGGGGACGCGCAGCACACGTTCGCGGTGGTCGGGCCGCCCGGCAGTGGGCGCAGCAACACGCTCGCCACGATGGCGGTGTCGCTGTTGGCGAGCGGGACCCGGGTGGTGGCGATCACGCCGCGCGATTCGCCGCTGCGGCTGTTGCGCGCGCACCCGTTGGTCACGTTGGTCGAGGGCGCGGACTCGGACGGCTCGCGGACCACGGCCGCGGTCGAGGACCTGGCCGGTCCGGCGGTGGTGTTGATCGACGACGCGGATCTGTTGTCGGAGATGGGCTCGATGGTCGGGTACGCGCTGCGCGAGGTGATCGGTTCGGGTCGCGACCGGGGCGTCGGGTTGGCGTACGCGGCCACCGCCGAGACGTTGTTGCAGTCGCTCAGCGGGTGGTTGGGCGATGTCCGGCGCAACCGGCAGGGCGTCCTGCTGTCGCCGCAGTTGGGTGGGGAGGGTGATCTGATCGGCGCACGACTGCCCACCGAGCGGGTCCGTCAGCCGTTGCGGATCGGGCATGCCTGGATCCGGGACCGCAAAGGCTTTTTGGCTCCGGTGCTCGTGCCCGAGACGCACCTGCGCCCCACCGCCGAGTGACGGCGATGGGGCGCGGTGCGGATGGTCACGCGGTTCCCGGGGGCCCCGCGGGGAATCGGGAATTCCGGGTCGGGTCAGGCGTTGTGCGGAGCCGGCGGCGGGACGTCCTCGCCGTCCAGGCTCCGCAAATTGTTCACGACGACCTGGAAGGTGTCGCTGAACTGCTTGATCGAAACCATCGCCTTGTCGAGCGAGTTGGTCAGCTCGTCATAGGACTGGGTCATCTGCGGGCTGGTCTTCCGCAGATAAAGGCCACCGTCTGGGTTCAGCAACGTCGTCACGGTGGTTCGCAGACTCTTCAATGCCGTCTGCGTGTTGGCCGCGCTTTGCACCATGTCGTCGGAGACCAGTTGGACCTCCGCGATATTGACGTCGACATCCGTGCCCAAGGGAGTGGTCATGTCAATCCGTTCCGAGGTGGAGGGGTGATGTGTCGGGGGTGATCGATGTACTCAAGCCGACTTCTGGAGAGCCGCCTTCATCGATTCGTCGAGCTTCCGCGCCGCCTCGACAATCTTGTCGAATTGACCGGAGAATGTGCCGATCGTAAATATTGCCTTTTCCAGGTCCGTGCTCAGCGTCTTGTATTTGGTGTTGAGTTCCTCACTGCTGAGCTTGAGCCACAGGCCGGAACCGGGCTTGAGCAATCCGTCGACCTTTCCCTGGAGTCGGCGGATTTCCAGGACGGCCGCCTCGGATACCCGGGTCATTTCGAGCTGGGCGGTCCGCACCTGGTCGTAGGTGATCTTGAAGTCGCTGGGCATGGAAACTCCTTCGCCGGCGTGTGGTGACGCGTTCGAAACAATCCGCGGGCGCTACATCTCGCGGCGCCCGCCACCGATAGGCGGCCGGTGCGCCGGCGGGTCCTTGACGACCTTGGTCCACTCGGCCTTCGGGTCGTTGACGTTCGGGGTGGTGTAGACCGTCGTGCCGTCCTTGTCGGTGACCGTCTTGGTGCCCCGACCCGAGCCGTCGACCGTGACCTTTTCCGTGGTCACCGAGCCGTCGCGGCCGGTGGTGACGGTGTCGTAGGCCCCACCTGCGCCGTACGTGGTGTGCTCGGTGTAGGTGCTGCCGTGGTCGGTGATGGTCACCGTCTGCTCGGTGACGTTGTAGTTCGCGTCGACCTTGACCGTGACCTCGGTCGTGACGCCGTTCTTGTCGGTGCTGGTGTAGTGCAGGGGCGGTTCGGCGCTCGGTTGCGGGGGGGCCGTCTCGCCTTCCTTGGGCTTTCCGTCCGGGTGGGTCTTGAGCCATTCCTCCCAGGTCTTCTTCTGTTCCAGCCAGCGATTCAGTGGATTACGTCCCGGTGTCGCGGCGAATTGCGCCGCGACGCCGTCGTCCCATGCCTCCGCACCGTCCGCGACATAGCCGAGGAGTTTGGAAAGCGCCTCCAGGCCGTCGACGGCCTTGCCCATCGGAAACGACCAGGCCGTGTAGAAGGAACCGAGTGGAGCGGCCACTCCACCGATGTCCTTCGCCGGAACCGTACCGTGCTGCCCGGGTACTCCGGAACCATGGGTACGGAACTTCGACACATCGTCCCGGAAGGTATTGGCGAGCAGTGTCAACGCGCTCGCCATTTTGCGAAGCTCGGTGTAATCCAGGGAGATATCGGGCAAAGGGAACTCCATTCGACGGCTCTGCGCGAGCTCTGCGGTCCGAACACTGGCGCCGCGTCTCATCATCGGACAAGATTGCCGGAGAATAAAGAGCCGCACCCACAACGGTGCCGATATCCGTGCCGCGCGAGTGCGACATCCACCACGCGAGCAGCGACATCCGACGCGTACGAACCGCCGCCCGGAGGGCCCATGCCACGCAATGTCGATGCCACGACGTTGAAAAAGCTGGGATACACGACGGACCCGACGCCGGGTGATCCGACCTCGATCACGGATGCCTCGCTATATCTGGCCGCGTTGACGAAGAAAGCCGGCGACGCCTCCACGAAACTCGCCGGCCTGGTCCAGGAGGGCGCGGGCGCGCCGTTGATGGGCGAGGCGGCCGGCGAGTTGCGCGCACACGTCAAGGACCAGCTCAAGCTGTTCGTGGACAAGCTGGCCCAGGCCACACAGCTCGCGAGCACCGCGCTGGCCGGCTACTCGACGGACCTGCTCGCGGCCCAGGCGAAGGCCCAGGAGGCACTGAACGCAGCGGCCCCGCTGCCCGAGAACGACCCGGGTCTGGAGGCGGCCCGGGCGACCATGGCCACGGCGCGCACGATGTACCTGGAGGCGGTCGAGAAGGCGCGCAAGTCGCTGGCCTCGGCCACCGCGCTCAAGACCAGCCCCAAGACGGTCGCCGAGGAGTTCTGGGACTTCTTCAAGATCTTCACGATCGTGCTGACCGTGCTCGGCGTGCTGTTCGGCGGCCCGCTGGGCCTGTTGGCCTTCGGCGCCAACCTGGTCGTGCTGGGCAAGACCATCGCCGACTTCGCCCGGGGCAAGGCCACCGGCCTGGAGTTGTTCCTGAACATCCTGGGCGTGCTGTTCCCCTCCACCAAGGCGCTGTTGCCCGCGCTGCTCAGCGGCCTGAAGAACCTGCTGGTGGGACTCGGCAAGGGCGCGGTCAACCTGTTCAAGGGCGCCGGCGACCTGCTGTCGCTGCTGAGCACCGGGCTCAAGGGATTCAACCTGGCCGGCTGGAGGTTCGCGCTCGCCTACGCGGGTCTGCTCACCGGCACGTTGCTCTTCAAGGGCGGCGCGCTGGTCGGCAAGTTGCTCGTGCTGCCGTTCAAGGCGATCGTGTGGGTGGGCAAGACCGGTTGGGCCGTGGCCAAGAAGGGCTTCGGCGAACTCAAGGGCTGGGGCTCGCTGGGCATCATCCTGCCGGTGGCCGGGGACGAGATCGCCAAGCTGGGCCTGTCCCGGGCGTTGAAGATCGGCTTCTGGGAACGCGGTGTCCTGGGCAGCCAGAAGGACTTCATCCGCGCGTCGCTGGGCGTGCCGCCGGCGGCGGCGGGCGGCGCGGGCAAGCTCGGCGGGCACACCCCCACCCTGGCCCCGCCCGGCGGGCCGATGGGCAAGGACCTGGCGCTGTTCAAGGGCCATCCGAACCTGTCCATCGGCGTGTTCGACCCGGGCGGCGTGGCGCGAGCGGGGAGTTCGTTCGACACCGCCGTGTTCGTCCCGGCGGCGAGCGGCCTGTACACCCCGCACTACGGGCTCGGCGTGTACACCTTCGACCACACCCTGCTCGGACACGAGGGCCTGCGATCCCTGGGCACCACGGTCGGCCACGTGGGAACGCCGAACGTGCAGTGGAATTCGCTGCACGACGTGCTGAACCAGGCCGGAAGCATGTCCGCGCTGCACGGCCTCAACCTCGGCGCCATGACGCCGCACACGATCGGCGGCGCGGTCGAGAGCAGCCAGTCGTTCGCCAAGAGCGCGATCGGGTTGGGCGACGACGTACGGATGACCCCGCTCCCGGAGATGCGCCGGCTCACCCACGGCGACACCACACTGACCACCGTCGGCACGGACCGCTTCGTGGCGACGGCCCCCGACCCGCTCGCGAACAAGGTCCCCGCGCCGACCACCACCACGCACACCCCGGGCCTGTCGCACTCGGTGTCCTCGCCCGGCGTGCCCACGTCCACGCATCCGCCGACGGCACTCACCGAGGGCACCACGACCCGCCCGCTCGACGTACGGTCGACGTCGACCGTCTCGCCGTCCACGGCGCCGGTCGGCGGGGCCGCGCCCGCGGTGGACGTGTTCGACCTGCTGGCGCCCGTACCGGGCAAGGTCGGGTCGACGCCGGCGCCACCCGTCCCGCCCGCGGGGTCCGGCGGCCCGGGGGTCTCCGCGCTGCACCGGGACACGGCGTTCAACCTGTTGGCCGGCGGTCCCCGGAACACCGATCACGTCCCGGCCGCCTCGGCCCGGTTCACCCCGGTCGACCTCGCGGGCGGCAACGGCGCCGGCGTTCGCCCGGACCTGGCGGGTGGTCGGGGCACGACAAACACCGTGTCGGCCCTCGTCGGCGAACGCATCCCGCTGCGTGCCGACCCGCCCCAGGTCACTCCCGCGCCCGGACCGCCGCCCACCGCGCCCTCGCACACCGTCGGCGGCGGGCGCGCACCACTCCCCCCGAACGCGCTGGCCCACCTGGGGGCCACGCAGGACAATCTGGTCGCCAAGGTGCTCGACGACGTGGCCACGGGGCCCGGGCCCGGTGGCAAGTCCACGCTTGCGCTGCCCGGTTCACGGCTGGAGGCGTGGCATGACTACACCCGGGCCCGACACGCCTTCGATCGGGCCGCCGCGACCGAGCAGGCGCTGCGCGCCGGGCAGTTCACCGGCGAGAGCAGCGGCGGCGTGGGGCGGGCCGAGTTGATGATCGCCACGGCGACCCGGGCCAACGCCGGGCTCGCACTGGCGGACGCCACGGCGGCGTTGAAGGCGTGGGGCGTAGACCCGGCGGTCGCGGCACCGAAGGTCGCCGACGCCCTGGCCAAGCTGCCGGGACTGCGCGGTGGCCTCCCGCCCGTGGAGCACGTCAACGACACCAGGCCCCGCGAGACGTACGCCTGGCAACAACAGGATCGGGTCGCCCAGCCCCACGAGCCCGCGATCGCCAGGTTCGGCGGCCCGAACGCCGTGGACCACTTCGAGGTTCTGGGCCCGATGGGCCCGAACGGCACCCGCCCGCTGCTCCACGACGGTTACCTCCTCCCCGACGGCACCTATCAGGTCTTCGCGGGACCCGCCGGTGCCGGCTCGGACTTCCGGATCTGGGGGGACCTCGACGGCACCGTCCTCAAGCAGGGGCAACACCTGCCCGAGAGCGGCCGGTTCAAGGTCACCGACGTGGGGTCCGAGGATTTCCAGGTCTGGGGCCCGCGCGGCGCCGACGGCAGCCATCCCGTCCTCACCGACGCACGGCACCTCGGCAACGGGAGGTTCCGGGTCTTCGACGGCCCGATGGACCCTGCGCACAACTTCCACATCTGGGAACGGGGGTCGGGAACGGGCGACATCGTCTCCAACCACGTCGTGCGGGAGACCGCTCGCAGGTTGGGCGACGGTACCTTCCAGATCTTCGACGGCCCGAGGATCGGCGATACGGACTTCCGGATCCTGGGGCCGCGTCAGGCGGACGGCACCTATCCGCTCATCGCGGACGCCTGCCGACTCCCCGACGGCACCTACCAGGTACACCGCATGCCCAAGAAGGACACCGACCCCTTCCAGATCTGGGGTCCGCGCGGCGCCGACGACAGCCATCCGGTCCTCGCCAGGGGTGAATACCGGCCCGCTACCGACGACTTCAAGGTCGTGAGCGAGGCGAGCGGACACTTCCAGATCTGGGGCCGGCGGGGTGCGGACGGCGAACACCCCGTACTCCACGACGCCTACGCACGCCCCGACGGTACATACCGGGTCTACGACGGACCACGCGCCGACCCGACGCGGAACTTCGGGATCTGGGACCACCAGGGCGGCGTGCTCAAGAGCGCGGAGTACCGGCCCGCGACGGGTGACTTCAAGGTCACCAACACGCACAACGCCGACTTCGAGATCTGGGGAACGCGGCACACGGTCGACGGCACGGACCCGGTGCTCAGGCAGGGCCGGGCCCTCGGTGACGGCACGTATCAGGTGTTCGACGCACCCCGCACGGGGCCGACGCAGGGCTTCGAGGTCTGGGACGGACACGGCACCACCATCAAGCGCGGCGAATACCGTTCCGCCTCGGACGACTTCAAGGTCACCAACGAGGCCGACCCCGACTTCCAGATCTGGGAC
>NZ_JBVHLU010000007.1:0-161018 GCF_055558835.1 Embleya sp. NPDC025285 | reverse complement strand
GGACCGCGACGGCAGCATCCTCAGAAGCGCCGAGTACCGGCCCGCGACCGCCGACTTCAAGGTCACCAACCCGCACAACGCCGACTTCCAGATCTGGGACCGCGACGGCAGCATCCTCAGAAGCGCCGAGTACCGGCCCGCGACCGCCGACTTCAAGGTCACCAACCCGCACAACGCCGACTTCCAGATCTGGGGACCGAACACCGCCGGCGGCGCCCACCCGGTGCTCAGGGAGGCCCGCGCCCTCGGCGACGGAACCCACCAGGTGTTCCACGCCCCCCGTACCGGGCCGACGCAGGGCTTCCAGATCTGGGACGCCCAGGGGGTCGTGCTCAAGAACGGCGCGCACATCCCGGGCAAGAACCTCTTCAGGGTCTCCGGCGTCGACGACGCGGCCCGGGACTTCCAGATCTGGGGACCTCGCCAAGCCGACGGCACGCACGCCGTACTGGCCGACGCACGCCGGCTGGCCGACGGTCGATACCAGGTGTTCGACGGCCCGACCGGCGTCGCGGGTCGCAACTTCGAGGTGTGGGCGAACGACGCCTTCAAGGTCGAGGGCCATGCCATACGCGGCCGAAAGGTCACCCATGTCGGCGAGCGCCTGTCCGACTCCGGCGAGTTCAGGGTGACCGACCGGCTGCACGGCACGTGGGAGAAGTGGGACGGCCCCGACCTGTTCGACCACAGACTGCTCGAGTACCCGCTCGGCGGTCCGATCGCCGGCGCCACCCGCCGCATCGATCACGTCACCCTCACCTGGCAGGACGTACGCCCCGCGGGCGCCTCGGTCGGCCACGACCTGGGCTGGGAACACATGCCGTTCCGCAAGGGCACGGTGGAGAAGTGGCCCGCCGGCCCCGACGGCAGGGACAACGGGATCCGTCGACTGGTCGACGGAGACGGCACGACCGTCTACACGCGCGATCCCTCCGGCGCCCACGAGGGGCACTGGATCGAGGGCTTCCGGGACCACGCGGGCAAATGGACGTGGGTCGAGAAGACCGCCGGGCACAGCCCGATCGCCTCCGGCACGCGCTACATCCGCTGGGACAACACCGCCTATGACGTCATCGACGGCGTCTTCGAGCTCAACGCCCGTCACCTGTTCGGCGGAAAGGTGCGCGACTTCTACCCGCAGCTCGACGGCGGGATCCTGATCACCGAGAAGACCGGCTTCCGGAACTGGAATTGGCACAAATGGGAGGCGAACGGCACGCTCCAGGCCCAGGGCGAGCTGCGCTTCCGGTTCGATCCGAACTTCGGCTTCAAGGCCCGGGTCACCCATGTCAAGGGCGATGCCGGTGCCGCGATGCAGGATGTGGCCGACCGCGGGCTCGTCGCCTTCGAACGATTCGCGCCGATGCGCGGCGGGCTGGGGAAGAAGTTCTTCTCCGCACCCGACAAGGCGCGAAGCACCAGGCAGTACACGTTCGAGCCGAGCGTGCAGCCGACCGAGCAGTTCAAGCACTACATCGAGCGAAACTACGTCAACGAGGAGTCCGCGACCTTCTCGAAGTTCGGCGACCTCGAGCTCAAGGCGCGCCGTATCTGGCAGCAGCGCTTCAACGTTCCGTTCTTCCCCGGCAAACCGGACTTCCCCGGGAACCTGTTCACTGGGGACGACCGACTCTTCCGGCACTGGGAGGTCTCCTGGACGGCCGCCGACGGGACGATCGAGCGTGCGGTGCGTTTCCAGCGCCTGGACGGCACGTGGCAGGACTTCAACCTGAACGGCGAGCTGCTGCGCGAAAGTCGCGTGCTGCTGGACGGCCGCAGGATCGAGTTCACCGCCGACACTCCGGGCGGAGGCGGAACCTGGCGCGAGGTGGGTGGCACCGAGACGGGGGTGCGCGAGTTCGGCGCGGATCGCCGCTGGGCCGACTACAAGACCGTCCCGGGGACCGATGAGCGCGTCCTGGTCCGCGAAGTCGTCGACCGCAAGGGCACGGTCCGCGAGTACCAGGGCGATCTGGGCCGCACCGGGCCCTGGGTGGACCGCAACCGATTCGGCCAGATCGTCGAACGCCGCGACGCGCTCGACAGCGGCGGTTTCGTGCACGCGAGGATGGACGGTAGGCCCGACGGCCGCTTCACCTGGCAGCGGTTGGACGAGCACGGTATGGCGCTGCCCGGCGCGGAGAACACCGGCTTCCGTACGACCAACCGCGGCGGCGCGCAGATGTGGGGCGAGGGCTTCGACGACGGGTTCAAGGACTTCCGCAGGATCGGTGATCGAGACGTCCTGGTGTACGAGCACAAGTCGCTCGGCGACGGCCGGATCGCGGTGATCGAACGAGGAGCCGCGGACCGGTACACGACCACGGTCAGGACCCGCACCGGGGAGATCCAGGCACATCCCGGCGGGCATTCGGTGAATCACGTCGACGCCGGTGGCAAGTACTGGCGCGACGAGATCGAGGTGGGCGGCGTCACCCACACCATCCGCGAGGGTCGCGGCGACGCGATCCGCGAATACCGCGTCGGCCCGGACGGCATCCCGAACACCCGGCACTGGGACGACCTCCGCAACGGCGCGAAGATCCGCTCGTTCGAGCCGATCACCCACCAGGGCAACGTCGTCGGCTACCTGGAGAAGGATCTCGCCTACCTCCAGCAGCGGTTGTACGACGCCGACGGCAACGTCGTGGTGCACCAGGGCTTCTCCACGAAGATCTTCGAGAAGATGCCGGCCGCCGACCCGGGTGTGCTCAACCGGATCAAGTCCTGGGCCCATCCGGACAAGCTCGGCGCCACGGGCGTCGACTCGCGGTTCAAGCTGGTCGGACGCGCCGTGGACCACCACGGCGCGTTGAACGAGTTCCGCGGCTACAACCGCGGCCTCGCGGACACCAACCGACGGCACTGGGGTGCGCCCGACGCGCTGCGCGGCACCAGGGAATGGACCTTCGAGCAGAAGGTGTGGACCAAGGTCGGCATGGAGTTCACCCAGGACTTCGGCCTCTCGGTGCTGGCCGGCATCATCACCGAGCTGATCAACGACGGGAACGTCTCCGGCACCGACTGGGGCAGGATCTTCCTCAACTCCGCGGTGTCCGCGAGCTTCGCCGGGCTGATGGCGCGCCTGCACGAACTCAAGTTCCGTCCCGGCTCGTTCTCCCCCAAGCAGTTCAAGGACGGGCTCACCGCGAACGACTTCGGCAAGCCGTTCAACACCAACCCCTACTTCGGCGACAACTGGAAGACCGACTGGGCCAACTTCGACACCGCGCTGCGCTGGCGGTCGGGCCTGTACAAGTTCGGCCTGGGCCTGGCGGTCAACCCGCTCGTGGCTTTCGTCAACGGCTCGATCAACGCCGCGGTGTTCGGCGACAAGAACGGTGTCAAGCACTACGGCCTGGACGCGCTCGCCTACGGCGGCGTTGCGGCGCTCGGCTCACTGGCCGGCGGCGCCTTCGGTCCCGGCGCCCTCAGGTTCGGCGTGGACGCCTACATGGCGGGCCGGTTCTGGCGTAAGTCCGGAGTCCTGGACATCGGCATCAAGCTCGGCGAGAAGCTGATCGACGCGCAGCTCAACAAGCTCTTCCAGGGGTGGCTCGGGTTGAACGACAAGTACCTCCCGCACCCCACACCCGAGAACGGAACCAAGCCGTGAGTGTGTTCGGCAACCGCGGCGGCGCCCGCGGCAATCGCGGCGACCGCGCCACGCGGGGCGCGGGAGCGCGCCGCACCATCGCCGAGCTGATCGACGCCGCCCCTGACGGCGCCCGGGTCCTGCTCGCGCCCGGCGAATACCGCGAACACGTCGTACTCGACCGCGCCGTGGTCCTGGTCGCCGAACAGGGGCCCGGCAGCGTACGCCTGACGGGTGCTCAGGATGTCGCGCTTACCGTGCGCGGCGGATCCGGGGCGGGCGTCGAAGGCGTCGTGCTGATCGCCGCCGACGCGGACGCGCCGGCCGTACGCGTCACCGGCACCGCCGAGGTGGCCTTCGACGAGTGCCGCGTCATGGGTGGCCGGGTGGCGATCGCCGACGACGCCCGGGTCCGGCTGAGCGGCTGCCGAATATCCGGCGCCGGCGTGGCCGGCGTCTCGGTGTCGGACCGGGCCCGGCTGGCGATGACCGGCTGCCGGGTGCTCTCCGTGGACGGCGCGGGCGTGCTCGCGGCCGGCTCGGCCGGCGTGACCCTGGCGGACTCGGTGATCGTCGAGGCGGTGATCGGGCTGGAGGTGCGGGACCAGGCAGGCGTGCAGGTGCGCGGCTGCGCCTTCCTGCGTTGTGCGCGCAACGCGGTACTCGCCGAGGACGGCGCGGCCCTCGGCCTGGACGCCTGCCGCTGTGCCGAGAGCGGCGAGGACGCGGTGCTCGTGCGCGGCGGCGCGAAGCTGACCATGCGCGGCACCGCGATCGAGCGCGCGGGCGCCTCCGGGCTGGCCGCGATCGGTCGGGCCCACGCGAGCGTGCTGGACTGCCAGATCGTCGCCTCCACGCTCAGCGGCGCGGTCGCCGACGAGGATTCCCGCCTGGACGTGATCGGCGGACTGATCCGCTCCACCGGCGCCAACGGCGTCTTCGCGCGCGGCCGGGCCCGGGTCGGCCTGGACGGGGTCGCCGTCGCGGACACCACGTTCACCGCCGTGCACCTGGACGAGCACGCGCACGGCGAGCTCGCCGCGGTCGTCCTGGGTCCGACCCCCGAACACGGCCTGTGCCTCGCGGGCGCGGCCGGCCTCGGCGCGGACGGGGTACTGGTGCGCTCCGCCGAGATGACCGGCATGCACCTCGGTGGCATCGGCACCGCCCGGTTGACCGGGTGCGCGGCGCACCACTGCGGCACCGGGCTGCGGCTCGAGGAGGATCTCGACGCCGGGGTCGAGGACTGCGCGTTCACCGTCACCGGGCGGGCCGGGATCGAGGTGGGTCCGCGGGCCCGGCCCACGCTGCGCCGGGTCCGGGTGGCCCGGGCCGGGACCGCCGGCGTGGTCGTGCACGAGGGTGCGACGCCCGTGTTCGAGGACTGCGCGGTGACCGACAGCGCGGGTTCGGCGATGGTGGTGTGGACCGACGCGGCGCCGGTGGTCCGGTCCGGCTCGCTGACCGGCGCGGGCAAGAACGGCATCTTCCTCAAGGGCGGCGCCAAGGGCGAGTTCACCGACTGCGTGGTGGGCGGATCGGCCTATCCGGCGGTGTACGTCGCCGCCGGGGCCGCACCGACCCTGCGTGACTGCTCCTTCCGGGACTGCCCGAGCGACGCCACGATCGAGGACCCGGACGACACGTCGGCGGTGTTCACCGACTGTGTCGCGCGTGGTGTGGCGGACACAACGGTGTCCGGTCGGAGTTCGTCCGCGACCGCGCCGCTCTCCGGGCGGGAGCCCGAGCCGGGCGACCCGGTCCCCGCGCCGGCGGATCTGACCTCACTGCTCGCCGAGCTCGACGACCTGGTCGGTCTGGCCCGGGTCAAGCACGACGTGGCCACGCTGGTGCAGCTCATGCAACTGGTGCGCCGCCGCGAGGAGGCCGGGCTGACCCCGCCGCCGCTCAGCCGGCATCTGGTGTTCGCGGGCAACCCGGGTACCGGCAAGACCACGGTGGCCCGGCTGTACGGACGGATCCTGGCCGCGCTGGGGATGTTGACGCGCGGTCATCTGGTGGAGGCCGATCGCGGCGCGTTGGTCGGCGAGTACGTCGGGCACACCGCGCCGCGCACCACGGCGGTGTTCCGCAAGGCGCTCGGCGGCGTGCTGTTCATCGACGAGGCGTACTCGCTCACCTCCGCGGGCGGGAGCGACTTCGGTCAGGAGGCCATCGCCACGCTGGTCAAGCTGATGGAGGATCACCGCGACGACGTGGTGGTGATCGTCGCGGGCTACCCGGACGAGATGCACCGCTTCATCGACTCCAACCCCGGCCTGGACTCACGCTTCAACCGCACCGTGGTGTTCGAGGACTACGCCTCCACCGACCTGGTCAGGATCGTCGAGCACCAGGCCGCGGCGTACGAGTACACCCTCGACGAGTCGGCCCGCGCGGGCCTGTTGGCCTACTTCGACTCGGTCCCGCGCGATCGGCGGTTCGGCAACGGTCGCTCCGCGCGGCAGGCCTTCCAGGAGATGACCGAGCGGCACGCCCGGCGGATCTCCGCGATGGCCGAGGTGACCGCGGCGGACCTGGTCTCGCTGCGCGCGCCCGACCTTCCCGATCTCGTTCCGGCCGCGCCCGATCAGGCGTGAGCGGCCGAACCGACCCGAAAGGCACGACATGGCCGAACTCCCCAACCCCGAACCCGACTTCGGGCACGCCTTCGCGCGCTCGGTGCGTACGCCCCGGCGGCCGCTGCGACCCGGCCGCCGGGTGTGGACGGTGAGCCTGGGCATGCCGGCGCTCGCGGCGGCCGGTCTGGCCGTGGTGACCATCGCCTCGGCGATCGAGTTCGGTGGTGACGACGGCGGTCACCGCAAGCCGGTCGCGCAGGCGGCGCCGATGCAGGACAAGCCGGTCCAGGTGACGCCGCCGAGCGCCTCGACGCCGCCGCAGAACACCGCGATCTCCGGGAGCGACACCGGCGTTCCGCCCGGCGATCCCGGCCCGGGCAACAGCGCACCCGGCGCGGGCGCCCCCGCCGGCGGCTCGGCGTACCCGCCCGACTACCCCACCGGCGGCAACGGTTCGTCCGGAACCGGCAATTCGGGTGGTTCGGCCTCGTCTGGCGGCTCGACCGGAACCTTCGGTGGCGGCGGCTCCACGCCCGGCGCGCGCGCTCCGCTCTCCGGTTCTCCCGGCGGCGGCACGTCTTCGAACCCCGGGACCACGCCGGGAGGTTCCGCCCCGAAGCCGGCCGTCCCGCCGCCCGCGCAGCCCGGCTCGCTCGCGCCCAAGCAGACCTTCACCGGCGTCTCGGGCTACGGCTGCGCGAACAGCGGCGCGAGCGGTTTCGCCGAGGTGGGCCGCTACAGCGACGGCTCCAAGGGCTGGTACACCGTGGGCAGCGGCGGCTGGAACAAGGACGGCTGCAACGGCAGGTTCGACGCGGTGCCGATGTCCGGCGACAAGAACAAGGACGACACGAGCGCACGGGTGTTGTGGTGGTTCGACGTCGGCTCGGCCACCCGGCGCTGTCAGCTCAGCGTGTACGTACCCGCCGGCAACGGCCGGGACGTGGGCGGCAATCCCGCGCAGTACTACGTGCTGCGCGGCAAGGAGGACGACAAGACGGGTACCTGGTACGACAAGTTCACCGTCGACCAGGTCTCCAACAAGGGTCGTTGGGTCAGTGCCGGCACCTTCCCGGTGAGCAACGGCAGGATCGCCGTCAAGCTGGTCACCCGCGGCGTGGACTGGGGCGGCACCGCGGGTGCGCATCTGGCGGCCGGTCAGGTGCAGGCGAACTGCACGGGCTGACCCGGGCCGAACGCGACGATGTCCGTGCCCGATCCCCACGATCGGGCACGGACATCCGTGCGCACGGCGGCCTCGGGTTCAGGAGACCTCTTCGGCCATCGATTCGCCCGCCGGCCGCTGCGGAGGCAACATCCGGGTCGGGTCGACCGGGGAGTGCGTGATCGGCGCGGTCCACACGATGGGTCTGGGCAGCGGGAACGTCTCGCCGCGGTCGAAGCGGGTGCCCCCGGGGCGGGCCGCGGCCTCCCGACCCGGGTCCTCCGCGGGCAGCGTGGCCACCGGCACCGGGAAGCCCGGGTTGACCCCGCCGGCGGCGGTGATCCCGGTCGGGCGCAACAACACTCCGATGGTGCGCCACAGAATGGTCAGGTCGACCCGGGCGCTGCGGTTGCGCACGTACCAGAGGTCGTATTCGATCCGCACCGGCCAACTGAGCGCGTTGCGCCCCTGGACCTGGGCCCAGCCGGTCAGTCCGGGCCGCACGTCGAGCCGGCCGCGCTGGCGCCGCGTGTAGTGCACCACCTGACTCGGCAGCGTCGGACGTGGCCCGATGATGCTCATGTGTCCACGCAACACGTTGATCAGTTGCGGTAGTTCGTCCAGGCTAGTGGTACGCAACAACTGTCCGGTGCGGGTGATGCGGGTCGCGTCTGGTTCGTCCGGAAATCGCGGGTCGTGCATGGTGCGGAACTTGAGGATCTCGAAGTCTCGGCCGTGCAGGCCGCTGCGTGTCTGGCGGAACAGTACCGGCCCACCCATGGTCGCGCGGATCATCACGTGTATCGCGAGCAGGACCGGCCCCAATAGGACCAATGCCAGCACGGCCACGGTGATGTCGAACAGTCGTCGCATGCCATGCCCCTCCCCTGGTGTGGCGTTCGTTGTGGCGTCTTCCGGGCGTCGGCGGTGTCTCCCTCACCGGTCGTCGCCCACTGTGTGCGTCAAGTCCAGCCCAGGCCGCGGCGCTTGGCCACGGCCCGGTAGGTGTCGATCGAGATGCCCGCGACCTTGCGCTGGTCGAACTCGGCAAGCGCGCGGCGCCGGGCCGCGGCGCCGAGTTCGGCGCGCAGGTCCGGTTCGGTGATCAAACGGTCGATCGCGGCGGCCAGTGCTCGAGGGTCGCCGGGTGGTGCCAGGAGCAGGTGTTCGCCGTGGGTGCCGATCTCCCGGCAGCCTCGGATGTCGCTGAGCACCATGGGCAGCGCGCAGGACGCGGCCTCCATGGCGGATCGTGAGAATCCCTCGCGGTGCGAGGGCAGCACGAACACGTCCAGCGCGTTGTACACGGCGGGCATGTCGGCGCGCGCGCCCGGGAATTCGACCTGTGACCCGTGCACGGCGCGGGACACCGCGTCGGTCTTGTCCGGGTCCTCGGGTCCGATCCACACGAATCGGGCCTTGCCCGCGAGCAGTCCGGCAGCTTCCACGTACTCGAGGATGCCCTTCTCGGCGACCTGCCGCCCGACTCCGCCTACCAGTAGTTCATCTTCGGCCACGTTCAGTGCGCGCCGAACGGCCGCGCGGGCCTCGGGATCGGGTCGAAAGCGGGCCAGGTCGGTGCCGTTGCCGACCACGCGCGATCGCCATCCGGGCACGGCCCGGCGCAGCGTGGCGTGGTCGGTGGCGTTCTGGTACAGCTCGGCGTGCGACGCGCGGGCGGCGATGCCCTCGGTGCCGAGCACGAACGCGCGCCGGACCCACGGATCGCCGGGGCGGATCCACAGGCCGTGGCAGGTGTTGACCACCACCGGAACGCCGGTGGCGCGGCCCAGGATCCGGCCCAGCACCCCGGTCTTGGGGTTGTGTGTGTGCAGCACATCCAGGCACAGTCGGCGCAGGGTACGCACCAGTTCGGCGGCGGCCGCGGCGTCGCTGCGCGGACTCCAGGCGCGGGTGAGCGAGTTCAGGGGTACGTGGGTGACGCCCAGTTCCTCGACCTCGGGGACGTAGGGGCCGGACGCGCTGATCCCGAAGGTCTCGAAGCCGGCCGCGACGTCCTCCTCGAGTTCGGTGCGCAGGAGCAGGGCCAGGCTCATGTCGATGGTGGTCAGGTGCGCGACCCGCAGGGGTCGGCCGCCCGGACCGCGCGGCTCACGCATGCGCACCGGCTTTCTTGCCCAGGCCGACCACGGCCGCGTAGGCGCGTTCCTGGGCGAGCCGGCCGCCGAGTTTGGCGCGGAAGAACGCGGGTGGGTCGGTGCGCCGGACCGGGACCCGGCGCAGCCGGATCGGGTCGCAGCCCGGGAGGTTGCGGCCGAGCACGCCGGTGGCGGCGCTGCGGAATCGGCAGCGCAGCGCGTGTTCCATGTCCGGGACGGCGATGCCCCACGGATAGGCGAAGTGCGCCGGCCGCAGGCCGAGTCGGCGCTCGATGTCGTCCGAGGCGGTGTCGAGTTCGGTCGCGGTGAGCGCCTCGGGGCGGGCGTGGCTGTGGGTGTGGTTGCCGATCGTGGCCAGGCCGGATTCGGCCAGTTCGGCCACCTGGTCCCAGCTCAGCGCGGGGGATCCGCCGCTGGTGCCGGTGGAGCCTTCCCAGCGCATGCGTTCGCCGATGCAGCCGGTGGCGAGGTAGAGGGTGAACGGCAGTTCTCGGCGCTGAAGTTCCGGCCAGGCGTTGGCGTACACATCGGCGAAGCCGTCGTCGAAGGTGAGCACGATCGAGGGCGTGCGGTCTCCGGCCGCCAGCCGGTCCACGGCGGTGTCCAGCGAGACCACGTGCGCGCGCGGGAGCAGATCGAGTTGGGCGCGGAACGCCTCAGCGGGCAGGTCCAGTTCGTCGCGTGTGCCGCCGCCGACCCGGTGGTAGATGAGCAGCGTCGCGCCGGGTGCGGGCTCGCGGGCGAGGGCGGTGGCGGCCAGGCCGCGTTTGAGCGTGGCGCGCACGCGGTCGCCGCTGATGGCGGTCATCGGGTGGTGCCCTTCGAGGTGAGCCGGGTGGGAGCGGTGCGGGCGACCGGCCACGGGACCGGTTCGGGTTCCTGGCGGAGCGGGGTGCCGGGGGTGCCGGCGGGGTCGAGCGGGTACAGGCGCAGGGTCTCGCCCAGGGCGGTGGCCACGCTGCGGGCCGCCTCGTCGGGGTGTGGGGAGTGCGGTCGCTCGCGGTCGGTGCCCAGTGCGGCGATCGTGTGCACGGTGCGGTCGGCGCCGAGGTGGACCAGGGTGTGCGGTTGTTCGCCGACCAGCCACCACGTCTCGCCCCGGGCTCGGCCGGCGTCGACCACGTCGGTGCCCCGGTAGCCGCAGGCGAGGGCGATCGGGCGGTTGTCCTCGATGCCGGCCTCGTGTACCGGGTCGAGTTTGTGGCCGGCTTCGCCCTGCGGGTTGATCGCGGGCGCGATCACCGTCTCGGCGACCAGGGTCGGTTCGGGGCCGGCGGACTTGGCGCGACGGACCCGCAGATGTTGTTCGACCGACATCCGGGTGGCCCGGGCGAAGCCGCGCGCGGGCAGTGTGGCGGCGAGCAGGGGCCGGTCGCGGACCGCCTCGATGTCCCACAACGCCGGTCGTTCGGGCGCCAGCCGCAACTTCTGCGGGGTGCGGGTGGGCATCAGGTCGACCAGGCGCGGGCTGCTGCCGGCCGGCCAGGGTTCGCTCAACACCCGCTCCTGGGCCTGCCATTGCACGACGGTGCCGATGCCAAGGGCGGCGAAGCGTTCGTCGTAGGCGGTGGAGTGCCAGGTGGCCACGTCGCCCAGGCGGAACCACAGGTGCATCGCGGCGGGTACGCCGTCCACCCGCAGGATGTACAGCCGTGCCCAGTCGTGCCGCACGGCGCGGGCGATCAGGTCGCGTCGTGCGTCCGCCGCGGCGGGCTGGAGCGGGCCCTTCCAACTGCGGGCGAACAGGTCGGTGTAGATCGCGAATCCGGCGTCGAGGTCGCGCTCGTGCGTGCGTCCGGCGCCGCCGATCTCGTCGACGGTCAGCTCCCAGTGCGCGCGGACCCGGGCGGCGAAGCGGTGCGCGTAGCGGTCGAAGCTGCGGAACCGGGCCTTGTGGCCGGCCCAGCCGCCTTCGACGCCGGCGAGCATGTCGCAGGCCTTCTCTCGGGCGGAGACGGTGTAGCCGCACGCGCGCAGCCCGGCGATCAGTCGGTGGGTCTCCGGGTCCCGGCTGGGCATCCGGTGCAGGCGCAGTTCGCGGATGCCGGTGCGGGCGAGCGCGTCGGCGATCGAGTCGGCGCCGTGCGGTTCGTCGGGGTGTACGACCACGTGGCTGCGCGGTCGGCGGTGCGCGGAGAACACGCCCCAGCGGTCGGCGCCGATCCGCTCCAGCGGGAGCAGCGCGCGCGGCTGGTCTGCCTCGTCGAGCACGGACACCACGCGGATGTCGTCCAGCGGGTCGTGGTGGCCGTGCAGCGTGGAGGCGAACCACGCGTGGGTGTCGAACGGGTCGGCGTGTACGCCGCGCGCGGCCACGAGCCGGTCCCAGGACGCGGCGAACGCGGTGTCGATCTCCAGGGGGTGCATCGGGCGGGCCCGCATCAGGCCCCCTCGGCACGGCTCAGCGCACCGCGTGTGCGCGCGCTCGCGATGGCGGACACGGCGGCGGCCGACGGTGCGGCGGGTTCGATCGTGGGCGGTCCCCACGCGCGGGGCCAGCGCAGGCGCGGGTCGCGCACGGGCACCGCGTCCAGATAGCGGACGGGCGACGCGAGCAGGTCGGCCAGCATCAGCGCGATCGCCTCCAGGGTGTAGGTCGGGTCGTAGCGCACGACCTCGCGCAGGGTGGGAACGACTTCGCCGGTATCGACCCGGGCCACCGCCAGCGGAGCGGCGCCGATCCGGTACCAGCGGTCGTGCGGGCCCCATTCGGCGCGCATCTCCTGCGGGCCCCTGCGTGCGCAGGCCACGGTGAGCAGGCGCAACGTGGGCTGGTCCAGGATCAGTTCCGGACTGGGCAGGGCGGGGACCTCGGTCGCGGGTCTGGCCTCGAGCCGGCGGGGGATGCCGGATGTGCCGGGTTCGCTCGCCGTCGCCCGGGCGCGCAGGCCGCGGACCCGGGCTCGGGCGGCGATCGGTACCGCGCGCTGCACCTCGCGGGCGCCGCGCAGCAGCGGCAACACCCGGCGCGGTACCCGGGCCGCGCACACGTCCAGCAGCGGGGGCCTTTCGGTGCTGATCCGGTCCTTGAGCGGGCTGGCTCCCGGCAGCAGGTCGATCAGGGTCAATCCGCCCTCCGCGAAGGCCAGTTCCTGGGCGCGCCAGTGCACCACGTTGCCCGGTGAGAGCATCGCGGCCGCCGGATCGTAGGCGACGGTGTGCCAGTGCACGACCGGGCCGATCCGTACGCCCAGGCACGACGCGATCGCGCGGTCGTCGGCGTAGAGCACGTACAGCCGGGCCATGCCGCGCGCGTCGAGCGCGTGGGTGAGCAGTCGGCGGCGTTCGGGCGAGGCGCCGAGCCGCCCCTTCCAGCTCAGGTCGAACAGTTCCTCGTGGTCGGCCAGGCCGGCCGCGAGCGGCGGGGTGCCCGGTGCGCCGAACGCGGCGACCCGCAACTTCCACAGTTGTCCGGCCCGGCGGGTGGTCTGCCCGACCGCGCTGTCGAAGCCCCGGTGGCGGGCCCGGTAGGCGGACCAACCGTCGGTGGTGGTCTCGATCATGTCGGTCATCCGCTCGCGCACGTCCACCGCGTAGCCCGCCTCGCGCAGCGCGTCCAGCAGGGCGTGCGTGGCGGGGTCGCGGCCGGCCATTCGATACAGGGTCAGTTCCCGGATGCCGCCGCGGCGCAGCTCCGCCGCGAGTTCGTGGAGCACGGCGGGTTCCGGGTCGGTGGTGCCGATGACGACACGTGTCCGCTCGCGTTGGCCGCGCCCGAGTTCGTGCGCGCGGCCGGCCGAGTCCAACTCCAGAGGGAGCAGGGCCAGCGGGTGGTCACCGTCGAACACACCGGGTATGCGCACGTGTTCGGCCCGATGCGGACGGCTCGCCAGCCACGACGACGCCCAGGCGTGGGTGTCGAAGACGTCTGCCTGAACCCCCCGCCCGACCACCAATTCGTCCCACGCGCGTGCGAGATCGACCTCGATCTCCTCGGCGCGCAGGGTCGATGCACGATTGACCATCGCCCGGCCCCCACCTCGCGGTCCCGATGTGAGCAGCATCGGAACGTTTGTGCCCGACCGGCGCCCTCCGCCCCCACACGGTTGGGACACGAGTCGCCCGCCGACCAGATTAGGCCGGATGGGTCACGCGTGAAGGGTGTTTCGCAATCCGTCCACGAGTCGTGCGTGATGTTCCCCGATATCCGGGGTCCGTGGTCTTGCCCGGATGTGACCGGCGGGCGGACGTTCGGTGACCGGCTGACGGGAGGTGACCCCGCTGTTACGGTTCCGGCAGCGGGAGCCGCGTGGCTGGGGAGGCTGGGGTGGGCGGTTCGATGGTGGGGTCGGTACGGGCCGGGGGCGACGCTTTGTTGCGGCGGTCTCCGGCGCAGGTGTGGTTCGTTCGCCGTGCCCGGCTGCGGCTGGCGGTGCTCGGGTACCACGGGATCTCTGATCCGGCGACGTTCGCGGGGCAGTTGGACCGGCTGCGTCGGGTCGCCCGGCCGGTGTCCCTGGACGAGGTGGAGTCGGCGCTGGAGAAGCGGCGCGCGTTGCCCGCCAAGGCCGTGCTGTTGACCTTCGACGACGGTGAGCGCAGCATCCTGGAGCACGGCCTGCCGCTGCTGCGCGAGCGCGGCGTCCCGGGCGTGGCCTACGTGGTGGCGTCGGCGATCGACTCGCGTACGCCGTTCTGGTGGCACGAGGCGGACCGGTTGGTCGCCGCAGGGGCACGGGTGGCCGGGGAGCCGGAGCGCTCGCCGAGCGGATGGGTGGCGTATCTCAAGACGGTGCCGCAGGAACGGCGATTGAGCCTGCTCGCCGCGCTGCGAGCGGGCCACGAGGCGGTGGACACCCCGCAGTTGACCGGCGCGGACCTGCGCACCCTGGAGTCGGGCGGGGTGCGGGTGGAGAACCACTCGCTCACGCATCCGCTGCTGGACCGCTGCGCCGACGCGGACGTGCGGGCCGAGGTGGTGGACGCGCACGAGCGGTTGACCACGCTGCTCGGTCGCGCACCGAGCTCGTTCGCGTATCCGAACGGGAACTGGGACGTGCGGGCCGAACGACTGCTGGCCGAACTCGGCTACCGCACCGCGTTCCTCTTCGATCACCGGCTCGGGCCCCGGTTGCCCGACCATCCGCTGCGAATCTCCCGCCTGCGGGTCGGGTCCAACACCCGTCCCGACCGGTTCGCGACGATCCTGTCCGGGCTGCATCCGGCCGTACACGCGCTGCGCGGCGGACGTTGACCTGCTTGAATCGGCGGGTTGTTCGGGCCGGCGGGACGGGTCCGATCGACGGAGAGATCCGGGGGGATCACCGTGCTTGCTCTGCCCACGCTGTTGCGCTCGCCCGGCGAGTTGGCGGCACTGGTTCCGTCCTGGCGCGCGCTGGTCGCCGCGACGCCCGGGACGTCGTACTTCACCACGCCGGATTGGGTGTTGGGCTGGACCGAGTCGTTGGGCCGGGACCAGGCCGGGCGGGTCGTGGTGGCGGTGTGGCGCGCCGAGGACGGCGGCGCCGAGGCGGTGGTGCCGCTGCTGCGCACCCGTGAGCGGCTGCACCCG
This sequence comes from Embleya sp. NPDC025285, assembly GCF_055558835.1. Lineage (NCBI taxonomy): Bacteria > Bacillati > Actinomycetota > Actinomycetes > Kitasatosporales > Streptomycetaceae > Embleya > Embleya sp. NPDC025285. The sequence goes on along the minus strand of NZ_JBVHLU010000007.1, from coordinate 146,044 downwards.
CGGCTGCCCGGCGGCGTGTCGAGTTGGACGCTGCTGGGCACCGGGCCGGGCGCCGCCGACCACTGCGGGTTCGCCGTGGATCCGCGCCGGCATCAGGACGTCCGCGCGTGGCTGGCTTCGCTCGCCCGGCGGCGCACGATGGTCTTCCCGCATCTGGACGCCACGACCGGTGATCCGTTCCTGCCGCCCGGCGCGCGCGAGATCGAGCGCACCGCGTGCCCGGTGATGCCCGCCGACCCGGCCGCGCTGGGTTCCGCGCGGCACCGGCAGGGCGTGCGGCGCAAGGCCAAAAGGCTGGCCGAGGACGGGGTCACGTTCACGTGGGTGCCGCCCGAGGCGATGACCGCCGAACTCTTCGACGAACTGCTGCGGCTGCACCGGGCGCGGCGGGAGGCGATCGGCGGATCGAGCGCGTTCGACGCGACCCGACGCCCGCTGCACGCGGCGCTCGCGGCGCGCTCGGACGCCGGTCGCGGGCCGTGCGCGCTGGTCGCACGCGATCCGGCGGGCCGGCCGGTGGGAATCCTGTACGGGTTCCTGTGGCAGGACACCTTCGCCTACTACCAGTTGGGCTGGGACCCGGCGTACGCGAAGGCGAGCCTGGGCACGGTGCTCTTCCACGAGACGCTCACCGCACTCGCCGCGCGCGACGTGCGCACCTTCGACTTCCTGCGCGGGGCCGAGGAGTTCAAGCACCGGTTCGGTGCGACGGATCGTTACGACACGACATGGCTGGTGGCCCGCGGGCCGGGCGGTGCGCTGCTGGGCGCCAAGTCCGCGGCCCGCCGGGTCCGGGATCGCCGGTCTCGGCCGGTTCGGGGGGAAGCGTGAAGGACCGCATCAGGCTCGTGCACGTGGTGTGGCGGTTGAGCGTCGGCGGCGGGATCCCGCAGGTGAGCCGACAGGTGCTGGCCGGGCTCGACCCGGAGCGCTTCGACTGTCACGCGATCATCGCCAGGCCGGCCTGGGAGGAGGACGAACTCGGCGAGTTGGGGCCGAATGTGACGGTGCATTCGCTCGACCACGAGGGTCCCACCCGGCCGCCGGACGAGATCCGGCTCGGGATGCGGATCGCGGGCCGCGTCCGCGAGTTGCGGCCCGACGTGCTGCACGCGCACAGCGGAACGGCCCGGCTCTCGCTGCCCGCCGCCCTCGGCTCCCCCGGGCTCCCCCGGGTGTTGGAGGTGCACGAGCCGCTCAAGGACGGTCTGCACTCGCGGCTGACCAACGGCATCGAGGTCGGCATGGTCAAGGCCGCCGGCTTCCGCCCGTTCGCGCACTCGACCCATGTCCGGGACGCCACGGCGGCGATCGTCGGGTGGCGGCCGGAGCGGATCCCCCTGGTGCCGTTGGGTGTCCCGGTCCATCAACCGGACCCGGCGGCCGGGGTCGCGCTGCGCGCCGAGTTGGGCATCCCGGCCGAGGCGCTGGTGGTGGTCGGTGTCGGCCGGGCTCCGCAGAAGAACATCCCGCTGATGGTGCGCGTCGGCGCGGACGTGGTGCGCAAGCTCGGCGACGCCGGTCCGCCCGTGGTGTTCCTGGTGATCGGTCGTCAGGAGCCGGAGGTCCCGGCGCTGATCGCGGAGCTGGGCGTCGGGAAGCAGGTCCGGGTGGTCCCGCCCCTGGCGCGGCTGAGCGACGCGTTCGACGCGGCCGACCTGTTCCTGTCCACGTCGCACTACGAGGGCTTCGGGCTCGCGGTCGCCGAGGCGATGATGGCGGGCGTACCGGTGGTCGGCACCGCGGTGGGCGGCGTGACCGACGTGGTCGCGGACGGGGTCACCGGCCGGCTGCTGCGCGCGGGCGACCGGGGCGGGTTGGTGATGGCGTGCCGCGAACTCCTCACCGACGACGCGCTGCGAGCCCGAATGGGCGCGGCGAGCCGGGAACGGGTGCTGGCGCGCTTCACCCGGCAACACATGCTCGACGGCTTCGCCCAGGTCTACGAGCGCGCGGCGCTGCGACGTCGCCGGGGGTAGGTGGACGGCGGGGCCGGGCCGGGGGGCGGTCGACCCGGCCCGGCCCGACCGCGCGCCCGGTTGCGCGAACGGGCCCGAGCCGGACCGGCTCGGGTCGGAGCAGGCCGCGTCGGCGCGCGGGTCAGCCGGTGGCCGGCCAGTCCCAGTGCGGGACTTCGCGGAGCGGGTGCAGTTGTTCGTCGGTCTCGGCGTGCGAGTTCTGCTTGGCCACCTGCGTACCGAACTCCACGTGGGAGCGCAGCGCCTCCCGAAACGGTGCGTCGGCGGGGAGTTCGGCCGCGTCGGCGGCGGCCAGGTACAGGTCGACGAAGCGTTGGCGCTGTTCCTCGGTGATCCGCAGGCCGCGATGCACCTCGATCAGATGCGGGAAGCCGCCCATGTTCCGGCTGAAGTCGTCCGGGCCGCCGAAGGTTTCGGCGGTGAAGGCGGTCAGGTGGTCCACGTGTTCCGGGCGTCCCGCGCCGAACAGGGGCTGAAGCAGCGGGTCGGTCAGGACGCTGCCGTAGAAGATGTCGATGAACCGGCGCAGACCTTCGTGTCCGCCCGCGTGCTCGAAAAGCGTCTCCATGGCCCCTCATCCCAGACAGCGCGGGGGCCGGCTGTCAACTACCCGTTACCTGCCGAGTTCGGCCAGGATGCGATCGGCGACCGCGGGCCACGTCATCGTCGCGCGCAGTTCCACGCCTCGCGCGAGCGCTCGGTCGCGAAAGCCGGCGTAGTCGGTGCCCAGCCGCGCCAGAGCGTCGGTCAGCGCGTCAACATCCCCCGGCGGCACGGTGATTCCCGCGTTGCCCACGATCCACGGCTGATTGCCGACCGTGGAGGCCACACACGGCAGGCCCCGGGTCAGACCCTCGACCAGGGCGATCCCGAACGCCTCCATGTGCGTGGGGATCACCACCGCGTCCGCCGCGTCGTACGCCGCGCCCATCGCCGCGTGCGGCACCCGGCCGAGCACCCGCACCCCGGGCGGCGGTGGGCCGTCCGGGCCACTGCCGACCAGGGTCAGCCGCCGGCGCGGGTCGCGCGCGTACAGCCGGGCGAAGGCCTCGAGCAGGATCGGGCCGCCCTTGAGCTCCCACTGCGTGCCCACGAACAACAGTCGGGGCGGATCCGCGGCGCGCGGCCCGGGGTCCGCCGCGGCCGGGTCGACGTTGGTGCCCGCGCCCACCACGTGCACCCGGTCCGGCGCCAGGCCGTACTCGGTGACCAGCACGTCCGCCGTGCTGGGGCCCATCACGAACACCCGGTGCGCGCCCAGGAGCAGCCGTCGCTCCCGGGCCAACCACCCTGCCGTGTAACGGGATCGGTGGATACCGCCGACCGCCGCGCCCTCCAGGCCCACCCGGTCGGTGTACACGCCGTAGCGCACCCCCGCCGGCGGCACCAGCGCGGGCAGCGTCTGCACGATCAGCACCGGGTCGCGCACACCGAGCAGCCCTCGGGCCCGCACTCGTCGGTCCAGCGCCGCCGTCCAGGCGTCGGTCTTGGTCCACGGCGTCCCCGCTCCGGCCCGGCGCGCCTCGCGCACGGCCCGCAGCCGCGCGCCGGCCAGGCCCGGTGCGCGGGCCAGCGGCATCAAGTCGTGCGCCCGCACCGCCGTGCGCTCCGCCAGCGCCCGGCGCAGCGCCGGCACCGAGCCGGAGAACGCCCCGACATGCAGCATGGTCAGGCCGGTCGGCTCGCTCATCCGGTCGCGGTCCCGCGCCGGTCGCGGGTCCGCCGGCGCAGGGCCTGGCCGCGCTGGGTCGCCTTGAAGCCGACCAGTCGGCCGCCGACCCGGACCGCCTCGCCCACCCGGCCGCGCACGACCGGCCGTTCGGTGCGGGCCTGTTCGTACCACTCGACCACTCGCTCGGCCTGGCGTTCCAGCGCGAATCGCTCGTGCACCAGGTCCAGCGACCAGGTGCCGATCCGCTCGCGTTCGGCCTGGTCCCGCAGCAGCGCGCCGAGTTGGCCGACCAGCGGATCCCGCTCGACCGGTTCCCGGCCCGCGCCCAGGCCGTAGAAGCCGAGCGCGTCGAAGTCGCCGATCGTCTCCGGTGTCACCGGCTTGCTGAAGCCCTGTTCGCCGACCACGACGGTGGGCTTGCCGAAGGCCATCCCGCGCAGCACCGAACTGCCCATGCCCACCACGATGTCGGCCAGCGCGTAGGCCGGGCGCGGGTCGGCCATCTCGCCGGTGAGCACGATCGCGCGCCGGCCCAGGGCAGCGTTCAGCCCGGCGGCCCTGGCCTGGAGTTCACCCTCGATGGAGCCGCCACCGACCATCACCAGGCGCAGTCCGGAGACCTCCGGGGACAGCCGGGCCACGGCGTCCATCGTGCGCTCCAGGTGTTCCTGCTTGAGGTGCTTGGCCAGTCGCGACACGATCACCACCGTGGGCGCGGGTTTGAGCAGCCCGTGCTCGGCGGCGAACGCGTCCACGTCGACGTCGGGCGCGCTGCCGTTGACCGCCGAGGTGACCGGGTGGTCGATCGCGGTGTCCACGGGCGGTTCGAGCAGGTGCACCCGCGCGCCCTCCAGGCCGCGCAGCTCGCCGGTCTCCTCGTACAGCTCGCCGTAGCCCACGGTGAGCGGAACGCCGGTGCGCGGGAAGTACGGCGGCAGGCTGCCCATCGACATGACGGTGCCCAGCACCGGCGTGCCGCGCGGCACGAACGCGCCGAGGAACGCCTCGACCAGTGGCCAGTACTCGTAGGTGTGCACGACGTCGATCCGATGGCGGCGCACCGCCGCGGCGATCGTCCGGGAAACCGCGGGCGAGGGCCGCACGTGCGCCCGCTCGGGCAGTGCGAGCAACGGCAGCCCGGCGGCGGCGACCCTTTGCCGCAGCGGGCCCTGACGACCCATCACCCACACCTCGTGGCCCAGGTCGCGCACCGCGCGGGCCAGGTCCACGGCGTTGATCGAGCTGCCGCCGAGTTGCATGTCGTGCGGACACACCAGGATGCGCACGCTCGTTCACCCCTCCCAGGTGTGGTCGACGTACACCGGCGCGGCCAGCACGACCGCGCGCGGCGGGGTGTCCAGCTCGGGTCCGGCCACGTCGAATTGCTTCGCGGGATGCCACGCGGTGAGCGGATGGCCGTCCCGGTCGTACACCCCGATCCACAGCGCGTAGCGCCCGCGCGGCAGCGGCAGTCGGTCCAGCGTGCACTTGACCCGGTTGCCCGACCAGCCGAACTGCACGTCCCGCCGGGTGGTGAAGACCGGACTGGCGGTGCCCTCGGTGACCCCGATGTGGACCGTGGCGGGTCCGCGGTAGTCACCCGCGAAGTCCGCCTCGACCACCATCGAGCGGTTCGTGGTGGGGCCGGCGGTCTCCACGCCGCGTACGTCCACGTACGTGGTCCGGATCGCCTCGTCGGTGCGGGTGCGGGCCTCGGTCTCCTCCTCGACGCTGTCGCGATATCCGCGCAGCGCCTGCCGGATCGGTCCGTCGGTGCGGATCTCGCCCTGTTCCAGCCAGATTCCGCGCGTGCAGATCGACTCGACCGACGCGAGGTCGTGCGAGACCAGGACGAGCGTGGTTCCCTGTTCCAGCACCACCCGCATCCGGTCCAGGCACTTCTGCTGGAACAGCGCGTCGCCGACGGCGAGTACCTCGTCGACCAGGAGCACGTCCGGTTCCAGGAACGCGGCGACCGCGAAGCCGAGCCGCATCTGCATGCCGGAGCTGTACCACTTGACCTGCCGGTCGATCGCGGTGCCCAACTCGGCGAAGTCCACGATGTCGTCGAACCGCTTGGCCACCTCGGCCCGCTTCAGACCCAGCAACGAGCCGTACAGGAAGGCGTTCTCACGCCCGGTCAGGTCCGGGTGGATGCCCGCCCTGACCTCGATCAGCGCGCCGACCCGGCCGCGCACCTGGAGTCGGCCGGCATAGGGGTACATCACGCCGGTGAGCATCTTGAGCAGCGTGGACTTGCCCGACCCGTTGGAGCCGATCAGGCCGACCGCCTCGCCGGGGTCGATGTGGATGTGGATGTCGCGCAAGGCCCAGCGCCAGTCGGCCTGGTCGCGGCCGGAGAGCTTGCGCGCGATCCGGCCGAGGTTGTCCCGCAGCAGCATGCGCTGGCTGTCCGCGCGAAAGCGTTTCCACAGGTGCTGGGCCTGGATGGTGCCCAGCGGGAGGGTTCCCGGTTTGCCCGGCGCGGCCATGGTCGTGGTGCGGCTAGGCGACATCGGCGATCCCCGCCTCGAGCTTCTTGAAGATCTTGTATCCCACGAACAGGAGCACGGTGGCCGACGCGGCGGCGGCTCCGGTGAGTTCCCAGTCGGGTTGTTGTCCGTACAGGATCGCGCGCCGGTAGCCGTCGATCACCGCGGCGAGCGGGTTGAGGATCACGTACGGGAGCAGCCAGTCCTTGGTGATCTGGTCCATGCCGTAGGCGACCGGGGTGGCGAACATGCCCATCTGCATGAGCAGGGGCAGCACGTGTCTGATGTCGCGGAAGTAGACCACCGCGGCGGACAACACGAGCACCACGCCGAGGGTGACCTCGAATTGGATCAGCAGCAGGATCGGCAGCGCCCAACTGGTCGCCGCGGGTGGTGTGGTGTACGCCGCGAAGAGCACGGCCAGCACCGAGGAGGCGATCAGCATGTCCACGGTGGCCACGATCACGGTGGCGAACGGGAAGACCTCGCGCGGGCAGTAGACCTTGTTCAGCAGCGGCCCGTTGGACACCAGCGACGACGAACCCTGGGTCACCGAGGACATGAAGAAGGTCCACGGCAGGAGGCCCAGGTAACTGAACAGCGGGTAGGGCACGTTGTACTTGTGCGCGGTGTCGCTGAGGTTGCCCACCCGCTGGAAGACGACGGTGAACACCACCATCAGCAGGACGGGCGTGATGATCGCCCACGCGAAGCCGAGAACGGCTTGTTTGTAGCGGGCCTTGAGGTCGCGCTCGGCCAGCGTGCGGACGAGTTCGCGCGAGTGCCACAGTTCGCGGACGCCTCGGATCAGGCTGGTGCGGCGTTTGAACTTGAGTTCCGGTGGTGGCCCCTTGATCTCGGGGTCGGGTGCCTGCGCTGCGGCGATCCGGCCCGTACCGCTGCCCACGCCCGCTTGCGGGGCCGCGTGTCGTCCGGTTCCGGTGCGACTGTCGATGGTCGGCGTGGTCGCTCCCCCGTGGCCCGCGTCGGGCGCTCCGTTGACGTGTGTTCGGTGGTCGGCGGGTTCGTCGACACTGCCGCCCGGCCGCGCGTGCCGGCCCACCCGGCCGACACCGTCGACCCGGCCCAAGCCGTCGCCGGGCATGCCGACGGCACCCCCCACATACTCCCCCACGGACTCCCCCTCCCTGGTTCGACAACAACCTTGGCACATGCGATCTCCCCACGAGTCGCATTCGGCCGTTCGGGAACCGGCGCTCCCGCCCTACCTCTTCCCCACCATGCGGTTGCGGGCGGTCACCGGCTCCGCTCGTCCAGCAGCGTGATCCACGCGTCCACCACGGTGTCCATCGCGTGACGTTCCAGGCAACGCTCCCTGGCTGCCCGGCCCATGGCGTCCCGGTCGGCCAACACCCGGCGGATCGCGGCGACCAGCGCCCGCGGGTCGCCGGAGCCCGGGCCGACGTCGGCGAGTGCGCCGGTGACCCCGTCCACGACCACGTCGCGCACGAAGCCCACATCGGTGGCCGCGGCCGGGACCGCGCTCAGGCCCGCCTCGACCAGGACGCCCGGGACACCCTCGCTGGTACTGGACAACACCAGCGCGTCGGCGGCCCGGTACACCGGGCCGAGGTCGGCCAGGTTGCCGGTGAAGGCGACCCGCCCGGGCGAGCGCCGCTCGGCGAGCGCCTCCAGGCTCGACCGCTCGGGGCCCTCCCCGGCCACGAGCAGGTGGTACAAGGGCCGTTCGCGCTCGGTGGCCTCGGTCTCGGCCTGTTCGGTGACGGCACCCGACGCGGTGTCCCGCTCGCCGTCCTCGAGCAGCGCGAACGCCTCGATCGCCAGCGCGACCCGCTTCTCCGCGGCCAGCGCGCCGACCACCGCGAGTACCCGCGCGCCGGCCGGCAGCCCCAACTCGGCGCGAGCCTTGGCCCGGTCGTCGCCCTCCGGCGGCAGGAAGCGTTCCGGTCGCCGTCCGTTGGGGATCGCCCGGACCCGATCCGGGGGCAACCGGTAGGTGCGCAGCAGCACGTCCCGGCCCATCGGCGACACCGAGGCGATCGCCGCCGCCCGGCGCAGCATCAGCCCGACCCGGGCGCGGCGCAGCGCGTCCCGGGCCCAGTGTCGGGGGTCGCCGATGTTGACGTAGACGAACGGTGTCCCGGTCCCGGCGAGTGCGATCCCGCAGGCGTCCAGCGTGGTCGAGCCGTGCGCGATCACCAGGCCCACGCCCGCGGCCCGGCGGCGCAGTTCGCGCAGCGTGCGCGGGTGCAGCCGGCCCGGTCCGAGCACCGGGATGTCCATCTCGCCCGTGCCCGCGAGCGCGACGACCGACGACGCACGGCCGCGGTCGCGCAGCGCGGCGTCCAGGTCGTGGGCGAACGCCTGTGAGCCCCGGCGTCGGGGGTCGGTCACGACGTGCAGGACCCCACGCCGGTCCGTCGTTGTCCCCATGAGGTGACAGGTTGTCACGAATCCCGCCCCGCCGGGGGCGTATCGATGACATGCTCAGCCGTGAGGGGTGGGGGCGCCCTGTGGTCGGCGTTTTTCGGGGAGTTGGCGGGGGATGGCAGAGGTGATGCAGTGCACGTGCTCCAGGTGATCGACAGCGTGGATCGGGTCGGCGGCGCCGAGCGGGCGGCGGTGGCGATGGCCCCGGAGCTGATTCGTCGGGGGATCACGCTGGATATCGCGTATCTCCTGGATCTGGACGGATTTCAACCGGAGTTGGCCGAGGCCGGGGTGACGCTGTTCGGCGTGCACCGGAATTCGCGGGCGGGTTCCGCACGCGGGCTGGCGCGGGTGATCCGCGATCGCCGACCGGACCTGGTGCACACGACCTTGTACGAGGCGGACATCGCGGGGCGAATCGCCGCTCTGGCCAGCGGTGTTCCGGTGGTCTCCAGCCTGGTGAACAACTCCTACGGTGCCGAGATGCGGGATCAGCCCGGGATTCGGCCGTGGAAGCTGCGCGCCGCCCAGGGCCTGGACGCGGCCAGCGCGCGCGGCGTGCGGCGGTTCCACGCGTTGACCGAGCACGTGGCCGGTGTGATGTCCCGCCGACTGGGGGTGCGCCGGTCGCGGATCGACGTGGTGCCGCGCGGGCGTGATCCTCGACCGCTGGCCGCCGCCCGCGAGCGCCGCGAGCGCACTCGGGCCGCGCTGTGCCTGGGGCCGGACGTCCCGGTTCTGGTGACGGCCGCTCGGCAGGAGTACCAGAAGGGCTTGGACGTACTGATCACCGCGTTCGCCCGGGTGCGTGCCGAGGTGCCGGACGCGGTCCTGCTGCTGGCCGGTCCGGCGGGTGGTCGCACCGAGTCGTTGCGCCGACTGGCCGCCGAGACCGGCGGAATCGGGGATTCCGCCGGCGCGGCGGAGCCCGTACGGTTCTTGGGACACCGCGACGACGTGCCCGATCTGATGGGCGCGGCCGATGTGTTCGTGCTGCCCTCGCGCTGGGAGGGGTTGGGCAGCGTGCTGATCGAGGCGATGGGTGTGGGGACGCCGATCGTCACCAGCGATCTGCCTCCGGTGCGCGAGATCACCGGGGCGGGCGACTGTGCGGCGTTGGTGCCGCCGGACTCGCCCGAGGCGCTGGCGGCGGCGCTGGTCTCGGCCCTGACGGAGCGGGAGAAGACCGCGATACGCACGGAGGCGGCGTATCGACGTTTCGGCGAGGAGTACACGATCGACAGCGTTTGCGACCGGATGGTCGCGTTCTATGCCCGGGCACTCGACCCGCGAGCCGGCCGTGACGTGTCGTCAGGTCCGGTGCGGTGACCGCCACCCGAACACGTCCGGTCGGATCTCGACGGAATCTCCACACTTCCGGCACAGTCCTGGGGTCGTTCGGCACCCCGTTTGCTCTACGTTTGGCCTGCCCCGCGGTCTGCTCTCGGGGCGGCAACTCGAACCGGAGGGGGACCGGTGGAAACCTCTAGCTACTTCTCCGTTCTCCAGCGCCGTTGGCCGCTGGTGCTCGCGTGTCTCGCGATCGGACTGCTCGCCGGGTTGATCCTGACCCCCTCGGACCCCAAGGGCACCGGGAACCAGTGGACCAGTTCGGTCAACGTGGTGCCGGCGCCGAACTCGGCGAAGGAGTTCAACCTCGCGCCCGTACAACTGATGACGGACGGCGGCGAGGTGGCCCGCCGGGTGGCGAAGCGGCTGAACAACCCCGATCCGGCCGTGCTGGCGTCCAAGGTCACCTCGCAGCTCAACCCGGACCTGGGCCTGGTCCAGATCTCCGCCAAGGCGCCCACCCGCAAGGTGGCCGAGGAACTGGCCACCGCGTGGGCGCAGGAGACCGTGTCCGCGTTCGCCGACTCGCAGCGCAGGACCCGGCAGGGTCAGGCGGACAGCATGACCGCCCAGTTGGACAAGCTCAAGACCGACATCGACGGTCTGGAGAAGAGCACCACCAACGCGCCGGTGGGCAAGAAGGCAACGCTCCAGGCGGAGTTCGACGCCAAGCGGGTGCAGTACACCACGCTGGTGGGTCAACAGCAGGAGTTGGTGAACCCGCTGAACGACCCCAAGGTCGAGGTGATGGACGGCCTCAAGAGCACGCCGGACTCCACCACGAGCATCCTGGCGCCCACCTCGCGGCCGTTGCGGATCGCCCTCGCGGCGGCGCTCGGGCTCGCGCTCGGGCTGATCGCGGCGCTGATGGTGGACCGGATGGACGTACGGCTGCGCGGGCGCATCCAGTTGGAGGACGCGTTCGGCCTGCCGGTGATCGCCGAGGTACCGCGGGCGACCCGGCGCCAGCGGGCGGGACACGCGGTGCTGGTCGCGGGTCGACCGGACAGTCCGGTCGCGGAGGCCTATCGCACGCTGCGCTCGGCGTTGCTGCTGTCCGGCCCGCCCGGGCTCGCCTATCGACTCGGCGGCACCGACCCCCGGCAGACCCGGGGCACCGCGATGCCGGTGCGTCGGATCAGCGACCCGGCGCCGGTGATCCTGGTGGTGTCGCCGCGCCCGGGCGACGGGCGCACCAGCACGGTGGCCAACCTGGCCGCGGCGCTGGCCGAGGCGGGCCGCTCGGTGCTGGTCCTGGACTGCGACTTCCGCAATCCGGCCACCCACCTGTATCTCGGCGCCAAGCCGGGCAAGGGCATGTCCGAGGTGCTGCTCGCCGAGCAGGAGATCGACCTCGGGGACGTGGTGCGCAGCACGAACATTCCGAACGTGCGGGTGATCACCGCAGGAGCCCCGGCCGCCTATCCGGCCGCACTGCTGTTGCGCGCGGGCGAGGTGGTCCAGCGGGCCCGGCACCACGCGGACGTGGTGCTGGTGGACAGCGCGCCGCTGCTCTACGCGAACGACACCAACGACCTGGTGCAGCACGTGGACGCGATGCTGGTGGTGGCCCGCAGCGGCAACCTGACGGCCGATCAGGCCTCCCGGGTGGGCGAGCTGTTGACCCGTACCGGGGTGCCGATCGCCGGTGTCACGCTGCTGGGGGTGGACCCGACCCGGTCGATGGGTGGCGGTCTCAAGCGCGGTCCGCGCACCGGCGCGGTGGGCCGGATGGGCGCCGGCGCGAGCCTGGTGCTGCGCGGTCGCTCGGCCGAGCCGACCCCCGACGCGGACGAGGACGTCGAGCGTCCCGCGCCCAGTTGGGCCAAGCGCGGCGAACTGACCGAGGGTGAACCCGAGTCGGCCGCGAGCGGTCGCGGTGCGCATCGCGCCGATCCGATCGGCTCGGCCGAGGACGCGGACTCCGGCTTCCGGATCCAGTCGGCGGCGGAGCGGGCGCTGCACAACGGCTCCGGCGACGGTGCGCACCTGGGACCGCACTTCGATACGTGGTCCACCGTCGAACTCGGCTCGGAGGATCGCTGATGGGTGACCGCGTTCGTGTCCTGTGGCTCGCCAAGGGTCTGGGGCGCGGTGGCGCCGAGCAGTTGCTGGTCAACTGCGCGCGCCGACTGGACGACGAACGCTACGAGGTCGAGGTCGCCTACGTCTTGCCGTGGAAGGACGCGCTGGTGCCGGCCCTGCGCGAGTTGGGCATCACGGTGCACTGCCTGGGTGGCGGGCGGGTCTGGCCGGTGCGGCTGCGCGCGCTGTTGCGGGCGCGCGAGTACGGCCTGATCCACACCCACATGCCGGTTCCGGCGGTCGCCGCTCGGATGTTCTCCGGCAAGGTGCCGATCGTGCACACCGAGCACAACATGTGGCCGCGCTACCGGCGGCTCACCCGGATCGCCAACGCCTGGACGTACCGGCGCAACAACGGCGTGATCGCGGTCTCCGCGGCCGTGGCCGAGAGCATCGAGCCGGCCCGACTGCGGCGCGGCACCGTGCCGACGGTGATCCATCACGGCCCGGACCTGGGCGACGCGTTCGCCGGCCCGGGCGCGCGCGAGCGGGCCCGGCAGGCGCTGGACCTGGACCAGGACGCGTTCACGGTCGGTTCGGTGGCCAACTTCACGCCCAAGAAGGACCAGTTGGGCCTGCTCGCGGCGCACGCGCTGGTCCTGGAGCGGCATCCCGGGGCGGTCCTGGTGCTGATCGGGTCCGGCCCGCTGGAGGCGACCCTGCGCGAGCGGGCGAGCCGGCCCGACCTCAAGGGCTCGGTGGTCTTCGCCGGGTCGCGCGGCGACGTGCCGGCGTTGTTGCCGGCCTTCGACGTGTTCGCGCTGAGTTCGCGTCAGGAGGGGCTGCCGGTCTCGTTGATGGAGGCGATGACGGTCGGATTGCCGTCGGTGGTGACCGCGGTGGGCGGGATGCCGGAGATCGTCACCGACGGGGTCGAGGGCGCGGTGGTGCCGGCCGGTGACCCGGCGGCGTTCGCCGACGCGTTGGTGGCCTTCGCCGCCGAACCCGCGCGTCGGCGCGCGTGCGGCGAGGCCGCGGCCGAGCGCTCGGACGAGTTCGACGTCGCGGGGGCGCAGCGGCGGATCGAGGACGTGTACGCGAGAGTGCTGGAGGGATCGCGGTGAGTGGGCCAGAGGTCGGGAGTTACCCTTTCACCGTCCGAGAGTTGGGCAAACACGACGAACCCCGGGTGTTGGCCCTGTTGGGCGACGCGCTGTCCGGCGGGCCGACCGGGGAGCGCACCCCGGAGTTCTTCCGATGGAAGCACAGGGACAACCCGTTCGGTGCAAGTCCCGGGCTGGTCGCCGAGGCGGACGGCCGGGTGGTCGCGGTACGGCTTTTCCTGCGCTGGGAGTTCGTGCTCGGTGGCGAGGTGGTCCGGGCGGTGCGCGCGGTGGACACCGCGACCCACCCGGACGTCCAGGGCCGGGGTCTGTTCCGCCGGTTGACCACCGAGTTGCTGGAGCGGATCGAGGTGGACACCTCGCTGGTGTTCAACACCCCGAACGGCAACAGCCTGCCCGGCTATCTGCGGATGGGCTGGCACGAGGTCGGGAAGGTACCGGTCTCGCTGCATCCGATCCGGCCGATCGCCTTCGCGCGCGGGCTCAAGGAGCTGCGCGCCACCGGAGATCTCTCCGGCACCTCGCAGTCCTGGAACTCGGAGGATCCCGCGGCCCGGTGCCGCTTTCCGACTGCTCGTCAGTTCTTCTCCGATCCCAAGGCGGCGGTGGGCTTCGACGAGTTGGTCGCCGAGGCGGACGCGGGCGACGCGGCGATCGGCCACGACAAGCTGCGCACCGCGCTCACCGGCGACTTCCTGCGCTGGCGCTACGGCGACGCGCCCGGACTGGACTACCGGGTGGTGGCCTCGTACAAGAACGGCGAGTTGACCGGCGTGGTGTTCGGGCGCCCGCGTCTGCGCGGCCCGCTGGTCGAGTTCACGCTGTCCCAGATGGTGGTGCGCCCCGGCGACCGCGACACCGCGCGCAAGCTGTTCTCCGGGGTGGCCATGTCCGGGTGCGACCACGTCGCCACCCATCTGGCGCGCGGCTCGGAAGCGGCCAGGGCCGCCCGCTACGCCGGGTACGCCACACCGCCGCGCACCGGCATGCTGCTGGTCGCGCGCACCGTGCACCCGCACCCGATCGACGTCCACGACCTGCGCTCGTGGCAGCTCTCCCTGGGGGACTTGGAGGTCTTCTAGCCAGCCGGCGAGCCGCCGCCGGACCGGTCCGAACCGGTCCCCGCGGCACCGCCGCCCGACGCCGCACCGGTTCGCCGTCCCTGCAAGGAGCTCCGTTGTCGTCCCGTCTTGCGCCGTACGCCCGGTGGGTGCCTCCGTCGCGGCTGCCATGGGGTTCCCTGCTCGCGCTCACCGCGGTCGGCTTCTACGTCTCGGTGTTCGCGTGGGCGATGGAGTATCGCCCGTACGACACGTGGGGCGCGCTGATCGTCTTCCCGCTGCTGCTCACCATCAGCGTGCCGCTGCTGTCCCGGTTCTCCCGCGACGAGCCGCCATGGGTACGGCGGTTGGTGATCGGCGCGCTGGTCGCCAAGTTGCTCGCGTGCTTCGCCCGGTACTGGATGTCCTTCGTGCTCTACGAGGGGCGCGCGGACGCGGCTACCTACGACCTGGTCGGGCGGGCCATCGCGCCGCACTTCCGGGACGGCGACTTCACCGTGGACATCGGTCGCAAGGTGATCGGCACCGGTTTCATCATGATCGTCACCGGGATCGTGTACGCGATCGTCGGGCAGTCGTTGCTGGCCGGCTACCTGGTCTACTCGTGGCTGGGGTTCTGGGGTCTGTACCTGTTCTGGCGCGCGTTCAACGTGGCCTATCCGGACGGCGATCGGCGCCGCTACGGCAAGCTGCTGTTCTTCCTGCCTTCGCTGCTGTTCTGGCCCTCCGGGATCGGCAAGGACACGTGGATGATGTTCACGCTGGGCCTGGCGGCCTACGGCGTGGCGCTGCTCCTGGTGCGCCGGCGCGGGGCGTTCGTGTTCCTGATCCTGGGGGCGGTGGGCACCACGATGGTGCGCCCGCACGTGACGGTGCTGCTGCTGTGCGGGCTGTGTGTCGGCTATCTGCTCCGCAATCGTCCGCAACAGGCTTCCGCGCTGGGCCCGTTGCGGGCCGGCTTCGGGATCCTGGTGCTCGGGGTGGGTTGTGTGCTCGCGCTCCAGCAGGTCGGCACCTTCTTCGGTACGCCGGGCATCGGGGCCGCGCAGGCCAACCAGGTGATCGCCAAGACCCAGACCCAGACCGCGCAGGGCGGTTCGGCCCAGGCGGTGGACGATTCGGCGGCGCTGTCCATCTCACCGGCCGCGTTGCCGCAGTCGCTGGTGACCGTGCTCTTTCGGCCGTTCCCGTTCGAGGCGCACAACATCCAGGCCCTGGTCGCGTCGCTGGAAGGCGTCGTGCTGATGGGCCTGTTCGTGGTCGCGCTCCCCCGGTTGAAACGCATCCCGGGGCTGCTGATCCGAAGACCCTACGTGGCCTTCGTGATCGTCTACACGCTGGTGTTCGCGCTCGCGTTCGCGAACATCCGCAACTTCGGCATCCTCACCCGCGAACGGGTCCAGGTGTTCCCGTTCGTCCTGGTGTTGCTCGCGGTGTCGAAGCCGGATCGCACCGAGACCGAGAAGGGCGGGAGTTCGGAGCGGAAGCGGCGGCGGGCGATGGGGCGGCACGCGACGCCCCTCGCGGCCGATTCCGGTGGTGGGGAGACGAGTTCGATCAGTCCGGGGAATCCCGGTGAGTCCAGGGGGGATGCGATATGGCGGTGACCGGCAAGCCGGCGGTGCTCGGTGGGGACGCGACGTTCGCGGAGGGCCTGCCGCTGACGCGCGTGCATGTGCCCGAGCGGGAGGAGTTGGCGCGGCGGCTGGACACGATCCTGACCAGCGGTCGGTTGACCGACGGTGCCACGGTGCGCGAGTTGGAGGAGGACGCGGCCGCGCGGCTGGAGGTGCCGTACGTGGTGGCGGTGTCGAACTGCACGAGCGGGTTGATGCTCGCCTTGCAGGCGTTGGGGGTGAGCGGGTCGGTGGCGATGCCCGGTTTCACCTTCTCGGCCACCGCGCACGCGGCGCACTGGGCGGGGGCCACCCCGGTGTTCGCCGAGGTGGACCCGGACAGCCTGACCCTGGACGCGACCGACGCGGCCGCGCTGCTGGCCGAGTCGGGCGCGTCCGCGTTGATGGCCACGCACGTGTACGGGACGCCGTGTCGCGTCGAGGAGTTGGCGAAGGTCGCGGACGACGCGGGGGTGCCGATCGTCTACGACGCGGCGCACGCGCTGGGCAGCCGGCGGGCGGGCACCCCGATCGGCGGCTTCGGCGCCGCGGAGGTGTTCTCGCTGAGCCCGACGAAGGTGGTGACCGCGGGCGAGGGCGGGTTGATCGCGACCCGGGACGAGGGCTTGGCACAGGCCTGCCGACTGGGTCGGGGGTACGGCAACCCGGGCGACTACGACTGCCTGTTCCCTGGACTGAACGCGCGGATGTCCGAATTGCACGCCGCATTGGCGCTGGTGTCGCTGCGCGGTCTGCCGGAGCGGGTCGCGGCCCGCTCGCACCTGGTGGGTGTGTTCGCCGACGCGATCGCCGACGTGCCGGGGCTGCGGCTGCCGGTGCTCGCCGACGGCGACGTGTCCACCTGGAAGGACCTGACGCTGGTCGTCGACCCGGACACGTTCGGCCTGGACACGCCTACGCTGGCCCGGGCGCTGAAGGCGGACGGGATCGACTCGCGCCGCTACTTCCACCCGCCGGTGAACCGGCAGAAGGCGTACGCCCACCTGCCCGCGCGGCCGTTGCCGATCACCGACGACGTGTCCTCCCGGGTGTTGACCCTTCCGCTGTGGTCGCACATGGACGAGCCGACGGTGCGCCGGGTCGCGGACACGGTGATCCGGCTGCACGAGCACGCCGCCGACGTACGGATCGCCTCCGTCTGAGCGGCCTCGCCCGAAGCGTCGGCCGGTGCGCGTTCGACCCGGCCGGCGCTGGGGCCTCCCGTCGGGGCCACCGTCGGGAGAGGGTGGGTGAACGGCCGGCGGCGCTCGCTCAGTCGAGTTGCCGGGCGAACTCGCCGGCCAGGTCCGATATCTGAGCGGGCGTCAGCGTCTCCGAGGAGACCTGCAGCATGGCCACGCCCGGGCCGTTCACGTTCAATCGGACCGCGGCCACATGCCCGTTGCCGACCGGGACCACCTGGTGCGGCCCGATCGTGGCCATCTTGTCGGCGAACGCGCTGAGGTCCTGCACGGCCGCGTCGGCGTCGCGCTGGATGATCGGCAGGGCCATCATGACCGGGTGCCCGCGCCGCGAGGCGTACGTGGCCACGTCCAGTTTCGCCGCGCCGACCCGGTAGGAGCAGGTCACCTCGACGCCGTTGGCCCGCTGAGTCGGCGTGAGGTTCGAGTACGGGTCGCGTGCCGCGGCCTCGTCGTCGGACCACCCCTCGCTAGCGGTCGTGACCGGCTCGCCCGGGGTGACCGCGCCGTCCAGGTGGATCTTCGCGGTCGCCGCGGCGACGTCGTACGGCAGCGGGCACGGCAGGGCGCCGTTCTCGCTGATCGGCCGGACCGCCTGTCGAAGCTTCTCGATGTTCAACCGCCCCGAGGACAAGGATGCGGCGTCGTCACCGTCGCCGCTGCACGCGACGAGTCCGGTGAGAGTCAGGACCCCCGCCGCACATACGGCGAGGGCCCGGCCGGGAAGATGCTGCAAACCGATCATTCACGCAGCGTATCGAGGCCCGATCGGCCCCTGCTCAGCCCATCGGGAAGACCTCGAAGGCGGCCGCGAACGGGGTGCCCAGCCGCGAGCCGGCCGCCCGGCCCATGCCCTCCAGGAACTCCCCCGCGTCCGCCATCTGCCCCTGGCCCAGCCCCGCCAGATAGGCCGCGTGTGCCTCCAGCGACGCGACACCGATCGCGAAGTGCTCGGTGGTGTCCACCGCGTGCCGCGACTGCGGCGAGCCACCCGCCCACACCGCGCGCACCCCGCCCCACGGCTCGTGGCCCTCGGCGAGCAGCTCGCGGAACACCCACCGGTTGCCCGCGTCGCGTACCGCGTCCACGACCGCCCGGCCGACCGCGATGTGGTCGGCCTGGTTCAGGAAGACGCCGCCCCACGTGTCGCGGAAGTTGCCGGTGATCACGATCTCCGGCCGGTGCCGGCGGACCACGCGGGACAGGTCGCGGCGCAGCGGCAGGCCGTACTCGATCACGCCGTCCGGGTAGCCGAGGAACTCGACCGTGTCGACGCCGACGATGCGCGCCGACTCGATCTGTTCGGCCTCGCGCAGCGGGCGACACTCGTCCGGGTCGAGTCCGTCGATGCCGGCTTCGCCGCTGGTGACCATGACGTAGGTGATGTGCTTGCCCTGCCGGGTCCAGCGGGCGATCGCCGCGGCGGCACCGTATTCGAGGTCGTCGGGGTGCGCGACGATGGCGACGGCGCGCTCCCAGTCCTCGGGCAGCGCCTCGTACGGTTCGGGCCGGGGTTCGGTGGTCATGCGTGGTCCTTCCCAGGTGGCCGCACGGGCCGGTGCTACACGGACGTCGTCATCCTTTCAGCGGCCGATAGGATTCGTATCCTCATGAGCGCCACGATCGTCGTCAAAGACCTTGCCGCCGGACACGGTGACCGTGTCCTGTTCTCCGGATTGGACCTGGTGATCGCCCCCGGCGACGTCGTGGGTCTGGTCGGGGTGAACGGCGCGGGCAAGTCCACCCTGTTGAAGCTCCTCGCCGGGCTGGCCGAGCCGGAGGCGGGAGCGATCCAGTTGAGCCCGCCGACCGCGTCGGTGGGCCATCTGCCGCAGGAGCCGGAGCGGCGCCCGGGCGAGACCGTGCGCGCGTTCCTGGCCCGGCGCACCGGGGTCGCCGCCGCGCAGGCCGCGCTCGACACCGCGACCGAGGGCCTGGTCGAGGGCCGCGCGGGCGCCGACGACGAGTACAGCATCGCGCTGGATCGCTGGCTGGACCTGGGCGGCGCGGACCTGGAGGAGCGGGCCGAGGAGGTCGCGGCGGATCTGGGCCTGGCGGTGGACCTGGATCGCGAGATGACCGCGCTGTCCGGCGGCCAGGCCGCGCGCGCGGGGCTGATGTCGCTGCTGCTCAGCCGGTACGACGTGTTCCTGCTCGACGAGCCGACCAACGACCTGGACCTGGACGGGCTGGACCGGTTGGAGCGGTTCGTCACGGGGCTGCGCGCGGGCACCGTGGTGATCAGCCACGACCGCGAGTTCCTGGCCCGGACGGTGGACCGGGTGGTCGAACTGGACCTGGCCCAGCAGCAGATCCGCAGCTACGGCGGCGGCTACGACGCGTACCTGGCCGAGCGCGAGGTGGCCCGCCGACACGCGCGCGAGGAGTTCGACGAGTACGCCGACAAGCGCGGCGACCTGGAGGCCCGGGCCCGGATGCAGCGCGGGTGGATGGACAAGGGCACCCGCAACGCGCGCCGCAAGTCCACCGACAACGACAAGATCAGCCGCAAGACCCGGTCCGAGGCGAGCGAGAAGCAGGCGTCCAAGGCCCGCCAGACCGAGCGGATGATCGAGCGCCTGGAGGTGGTCGAGGAGCCCCGCAAGGAGTGGGAGCTGCGGATGGAGATCGCCGCGGCGCCGCGCGCGGGCGCGGTGGTGGCCGCGCTGCACGGCGCGGTGGTCGAGCGCGGCAGCTTCACGCTGGGTCCGGTGACGTTGCAGATCGACTGGGCGGATCGGGTCGCGATCACCGGCGCGAACGGCGCGGGCAAGTCGACGCTGCTGGCGGCGCTGCTCGGACGGGCCGAGTTGACCGGCGGTCGGGGTTCACTGGGTTCGGGTGTCGTGGTCGGCGAGGTGGACCAGGCGCGCGGGTTGTTCCTGGGCGACCTGCCGCTCCTGGAGGCGTTCTGCGCGGTGGTCCCGGACCTGCTCCCGGCCGATGTGCGTACGCTGCTGGCCAAGTTCGGGCTCAAGGCGGCGCACGTGCTGCGCCCGGCGGCGACCTTGTCCCCGGGTGAGCGCACCCGCGCCGCCCTGGCCCTGCTCCAGGCCGAGGGGGTCAACCTGCTGGTCCTGGACGAGCCGACGAACCACCTGGACCTGCCCGCGATCGAGCAGTTGGAGTCCGCGTTGGAGTCCTACGAGGGCACGCTGCTCCTGGTCACCCACGACCGGCGGATGTTGGAGGCGGTGCGCACCACCCGGCGGATCGAAGTCGCGGACGGCCGGGTCACCGAGGTGTGATCCGTCGTTAGAATCCGAGGTCATGAACGAACTGCCGCCGGGTGCGAACCAATCCTTGCCGGGCGGCGTCGTGCGCGTACGCGTGCCCGGCCCCTTCGACATCTCCGCGCTGATCACGGGTGAGGACCGACGGGTGTCCGGCGACGCGGACTTCGTCTTCTTCAACCAGGTCTCGGCGCCGGGGGTACGGCTGGGCGGGGACACCGTCACGGTGGACCCGACCGGCCTGCGGGCGGGCGCCACGCGCGTGACGGTGGTGATCAGTCCCGCCGACACCACGCACACGCTGGGCGAGTTGCCGCCGCCGGCGATGACGCTCACCGGTGCGAGCGGCACACTGCTGGCGCGGTTCACCCCGCCTCGGCCGCGCGCCGAGACGGTGTTGTTGCTGGCCGAGATCTACCGGCGCGGTGCGGGCTGGAAGGTGCGCGCGCTGGGCCAGGGCTACGCGGACGGGCTGGCCGGGATCGCCCGGGACTTCGGGGTCGAGGTCGAGGAGCAGACCCAAACCCCGTCGGGGCTCTCCGAGTTCCAGCGCGGGGTGGTCGAGCTGACCAATGGCGAACGGGCCCGGCACGGCCTGCGCGCCCTCGTGCCACAGCCACAACTGACCGCGTGCGCACAGGCGTTCAGCGCGGACATGATCAACCGCGCGTTCTTCTCGCACACCGATCCGGACGGCCGCGAGCCGTGGGACCGGGCGATCGCGGCGGGCTATCTCTACAGCCGGATAGGGGAGAACATCGCGTGCGGGCAGCGCACGCCGGCCGAGGTGGTGCAGGGCTGGATGGACAGTCCCGGCCATCGCAAGAACATCCTCACTCCGGAGTTCACCGAGATCGGTGTCGGGTATGTCACCGGCGGCACCTACGGCACCTCGTGGACCCAGGTCTTCGGCACCCCGCGATAGCGCTCCCGGAGCCGGTGTCGAAGCTTCCCGGATTGGCCCGAACGGGTACAAAGCCGAGGCCGACGCCGGCCCCGACGGGAGCGTTGCCGTCCGGGTACGGGCACCCGGCCGCCCTCCCCCGCCGAACCGGCAACCGGGTGCGAGGGAGCCCGATGACGGTGCGCCATACTCGGTTGTTCGAGGCGAGGGAGATCACGTGCAGCTTGAGTTGGATCCGCCTTACGGCGTAGGGCCGATCAAGATCGGCATGTCCATGGACGAGGCAGAGGCGGCTCTGCGCGAACTCGGAGGAGATCTGTCGGGACGCACTCGTGGGTTCGCCCACTTCGGTGCGGACCTCTCGATTCATGTGGTGAGCGACAAGGACGGACTGGTCGAGGCAATCGAGGTGCACCGGTCCGAGGACGACTTCGCGGACACGGTGTTGTGTCTGGGCGTCGACGTCTTCGGTACGCCGGCCGTCGACGTCACCCGACTGCTCGGTGAACTGACACCCGTCCGGGTGGAGACCGAGGGGGCCTCGTTGGTGGCCCCCGACCTGCTGGTGGCCCTGTGGCAGCCGTTCGTGCCCGGACACGGCAACAACAACGGCGTCGTCGGCGAGGGCCTGTACTTCCGCACCGCTCTGGTGGCCGGTCCCGGCTACTACGACAAAAGCGGGCAACACCGGGCGATCCACATCGGATGACCGGTACCCCATGAACCGAACCGGGCGGCCCGGCCGCCCGAGTGTGTGACCTGTCCGCTCGTCCGGCGAGGCATTCGCCGAGCGGGTGGAGTCCGGAGGGATCGCGACCGGGATCGAGGCGGGGGCCGGCGTCTCGGTACGCGAGACCGCGTCGTGGCACGTCGACGAACGACAACCGTGGATCGCCGCCGAGGACATGCTCGGCAAGGTCCACGACGTCGTCGACGGGTCGCACGGCCGGCCGGATTCCACCGCTCGGCGCCTCGCCGGCGGGCCGGACGCGGCGTCGGGTGCGGGCCGGTGGATCGGCCGTTGGTTTGCGTCGCGATCGAGGCCCACGAGGCCGCCACGGCCTCGTGTGGCGGGCCGTGGGAGCCGCCGGGACGCGCGACCCGCCGGAGGCCCGGAGGCCGCTCACACGGCGACGGTGGACGTCGGGGAGTCCCGGAACGAGTGCCCGCGAGTCCGCGGGCAGGCGAGTCCGAGGGTCCGCGAGTCCGCGAGTCCGCGAGCAATCGGAGTCCGAGAGTCCGCGGGCGATCGTTTTCGGACGGTCGGCCGGCCCGGTGATCCGATCGCCGTGCAACGCGTATTCCGTCGCGATCGCGGTGGGCGCGGAGGTACCGTCCGTCGGTCGTGCGGATGTGGGGGCACGCTCGATCGCCGAGCGGCAGGGCTTCGCCGACGCGCGGAACGATGCCGTCAGC
This sequence comes from Embleya sp. NPDC025285, assembly GCF_055558835.1. Taxonomy (NCBI): domain Bacteria; kingdom Bacillati; phylum Actinomycetota; class Actinomycetes; order Kitasatosporales; family Streptomycetaceae; genus Embleya; species Embleya sp. NPDC025285. The sequence goes on along the minus strand of NZ_JBVHLU010000007.1, from coordinate 123,558 downwards.
GTGGGCGTCGGAAGGCGGCCTCGCGCGGTCGCCCCTGGGGTCCGCCTCGGTCTGCGCCTCGAACCGTCCGCCTCGGACCGATCGCCTCGACGCGTCCGCCGCGGACCGTTGGCCCCGGACCCTTGGCCCCGGACCGTCCGCCTCCGGCGATATGCCGGCTCCCGCAAGCTGCGGGAGCCGGCATCAGGTCAGCGCGCTGCCAGGATTCGCCCGCTTACCTCGCCGAATCCGATACGAGTGCCGTTCGGACCGGGGGCGGTAGCGGTGATCGTGACCTCGTCGCCGTCCTCCAGATAGGTCCGGGTGGACCCGTCCGGGAGTTTGAGGGGGTTCTCGCCGTTCCAGGTGATCTCGATCAGCGCGCCGCGCTGGTCGGCCTCGGGGCCGCTGACCGTACCGGAGGCGAACAGGTCGCCCGGGCGCAGCGCCGCGCCGTTGACGGTCATGTGCGCGAGCTGCTGCGCGGCCGTCCAGTACATCGCCGCGAACGGCGGCCGGGAGATCAGGTGGCCGTTGAGCCGGACCTCCAGGGCCAGGTCCAGGCCCCACGGTTCGCCGGCGCGGTCGTCCAGGTAGGGCAGTGGCTCGACGTCGCGCGCGGGGGGTGCCACGCGTGCGACGCCGAGTGCTTCGAGGGGGACGATCCACGGCGACACCGAGGTGGCGAACGACTTGCCCAGGAACGGGCCGAGCGGGACGTACTCCCAGGCCTGGATGTCCCGGGCGGACCAGTCGTTGACCAGGCACACGCCGAACACGTGGTCGGCGAAGTCGGCGAGCCCGACCGGCGTGCCGAGTTCGGAGCCGGCGCCGACCACGAAGCCGACCTCGGCCTCGATGTCCAGTCGGCGGGTGGGCCCGAACGAGGGCACCGCGTCGGTGGGTGCCTTGCGCTGCCCGCTGGGGCGCACGATCGGCGTGTGCGAGACCACCACGGTGCCCGCGCGGCCGTGGTAGCCGATGGGCAGGTGCTTCCAGTTCGGGGTCAACGGCTCGGAGCCGGGCCGGAAGATCCGACCGAGGTTGCTCGCGTGGTGCTCGGAGGCGTAGAAGTCGATGTAGTCCGCGACCTCGAACGGCAGCCGCAGCACCACTTCCCGACGCGGGATCAGGTGCGGTTCGATACTCGCCCGCAGCTCGGGGTCGGTCAGCCAGGTGGTGAGCGAGGCGCGTACCGCGGTCCAGGTCGCCCGGCCGGCCGCCATCAACTCGGTCAGGCTCGGCGCGTCCAGCACATCGGCCGGCGCCCCGACCGCGTGCGCCGCCGCGCCGGCGTCCAGCACGAAGTCGCCGATCGCCACCCCGACCCGCGGCCGGTCCGGCTCGCGGTCGGTGGCGAACACGCCGTAGGGCAGGTTGTCGATGCCGTACACCGTGTCGGTCGGCAGCGGGACCCAGGTGGTGGGCATGAGACGTCGGGCTCCTCGATCGGATCAGTCGCGCTGGTGCGGGGGTTCGCCGAGCAGACCCAGGGTGAGTGCGTCCTGGAGCGGCTCGGCGACGCTACAGGTGCCGTACGAGGTCAGGTAGCCGCGCAGGCGGGTGCGCTCGGTCAGGGTCAGGTCGTGCGCCATCCGGGTGAGTTCGGCGCTGTCGCGGATCGCCAGCAGGTCGGCGAGCGCGTCCGGTTCGGCGCCGGCAACGGCGTGGTGGGTGGCGAGCATCAGGTTGAGGTACCCGTGGTGCTCGAAACCCGTGGTCGGGTCGGTGTGCCGCACGGCGTTGTGCAGCCCGGCCGTGACCTTGAACGGCAGTTCGCGGATCCGGCACGCGTACACGAACGCGGCCAACTCGGCCTCGTCCGGGAACGCGTGCGCGGCGGTACCGCCGGTGCGGAACTTGGGCCGCCCGTACGTGCCGGCGAGATTGTCCAGGTCTGCGTCCAGGCCCGCGCCCTTGAGGACCTCGACGTAGCCCGCCGTCATCTCCGGCAGGTGTTCGTGCAGCGCCGCGACCGCCTTGCCGATCTCACCGTCGCCGGCGACCTCGATGCCCTCCAGGAACAACCCGGGGGCGCTCAGGATGGTGCGTACGGCGGGACCCACCGAGGCGGGGCCGCCGGGAGCCACGAGCACCACACGCAGTGGCTCGCCGGAATCGGCGAGCGCGAGCAGGTCGGGCACGTGTGCCGCACCGACCAGGAAGTTGCGCACGAACGGCGCGAACCACTCGACGCGGTACACCCGGTGCGCGGGCACCGCCTCGGCCATCGGGGCGTTGCCGGGTGGGAACAACGCGGCGTCGTCCCACAGTCCGGTGAACAACGCGTGGTGCAGGGTCTCGGGTGCCTCGGTGGATGCGCTCATGGTCCGGGCGCCTTCCCGGCCCAGGTCCACGCGTAACCCGGATCCTCGCTCGCGATGCCGCCCTCGCCGACACCCAGCGGGCTGAAGGTGTCCACCATGACCGCGAGCTCGTCGAAGAACTCGATGCCGATGCTGCGCTCGTAGGCGCCGGGCTGCGGCCCGTGCGCGTGCCCGCCCGGGTGCAGCGAGATCGATCCTTGGCCGATCCCGGACCCCTTGCGGGCCTCGTAGTTGCCGCCGCAGTAGAACATGACCTCGTCCGAGTCCACGTTGGAGTGGTAGTACGGCACCGGGATCGACAGCGGGTGGTAGTCCACCTTGCGCGGCACGAAGTTGCAGATCACGAACCCCTGCCCCTCGAACACCTGGTGCGCGGGCGGCGGTTGGTGGATCCGGCCGGTGATCGGCTCGAAGTCGGAGATGTTGAACACGTACGGGTACAGGCACCCGTCCCAGCCGACCACGTCGAACGGGTGGGTGGGGTAGACGTAGCGGGTGCCGGTGATCTCGCCGCCCAGGCCGCGGTGCTTGACCAGCACCTCGACGTCCGTGCCCTCGGCCAGCAGCGGTTGGACCGGCCCGCACAGGTCGCGCTCGCAGAACGGCGCGTGCTCGAGCAGTTGGCCGAATCGGGAGAGGTAGCGCTTGGCGGGCGTGATGTGCGAGTTGGCCTCGATGCAGTACGCGCGCAGCGGCTCCTCGGTGCCGGGCACCCACCGGTGGGTGGTGGCACGCGGCAGGATCACGTAGTCGCCGGGGCCGACGGTGAGCGCGCCGAACACGGTCTCCACCGTTCCGGAGCCGGACTCGATGTACACGCACTCGTCACCGAGCGCGTTGCGGTACAGCGGGGAAGGGCTGCCCGCGACCACGTAGGAGATCCGTACGTCGCCGTTGCCCAGCACCAGCCGCCGACCGGTGACCGCGTCGACGGCCTTCCACTCGTTGTCCGCGAACAGCTCGTGCAGCTTGAGGTGGCGCGGCTTGAGCGGGTGGTTGGCGGTGACGCTCTGGTCGGGGACCTCCCACACGCTCGCGTCGGCGATCGCCGACGGGATCGCGCGGTGGTAGAGGAGCGAGGAGTCGGAGGTGAAGCCCTCCTCGCCCATCAGCTCCTCGTAGTACAGGCCGCCGTCCGGGCGGCGGTGCTGGGTGTGCCGCTTCGGCGGCACCTCGCCCACGCTGCGGTAGTACGCCATGACTGCCCGACTCCTCCGTCCGCTCCCGCTGCCCTGTCGGCCCGTGTCCTGCCGGCCGCCGCCGTACGCGACGGCCGGCCCCGCGGCCTAGAGGTTGCCGCGGCGCTCCTGCTCGCGCTCGATCGCCTCGAACAGCGCCTTGAAGTTCCCCTTGCCGAATCCGAGCGAACCGTGCCGCTCGATCAGCTCGAAGAACACCGTCGGCCGGTCCTGCACGGGCTTGGTGAAGATCTGGAGCAGGTAGCCGTCCTCGTCGCGGTCGACCAGGATCTTCAGTTCGCGCAACGTCTCGACCGGTACCCGGGTCTCGCCGGCCCATTCCCCGAGCGTGTCGTAGTAGCTGTCCGGGGTGGACAGGAACTCGACGCCCATCTCGGCCATCGCGCGCACCGAGGCCACGATGTCGCCGGTGGCCAGCGCGATGTGCTGGACGCCGGGGCCGCCGTAGAACTCGAGGTACTCGTCGATCTGCGACTTCTTGCGGCTGACGGCGGGCTCGTTCAGCGGGAACTTCACCCGGTGGTTGCCGCTGGTGACCACCTTGGACATCAGCGCGGAGTACTCGGTGGCGATGTCGTCGCCGACGAACTCCTTCATGTTGGTGAAGCCCATGACGCGGTTGTAGAAGGCGACCCACTCGTCCATCCGGCCGAGCTCGACGTTGCCCACGCAGTGGTCGATGGCCTGGAAGTAGCGCTTGGGGTGGGCGGCGGGCTTGCCGCGGAACAGCGGCTCGGCGGCGACGAAACCGGGCAGGAACGGGCCCTTGTAGCCGGACCGGTCCACCAGCGTGTGCCGGGTCTGGCCGTACGTGGCCAGCACCGCGGTACGCACCGTGCCGTGCTCGTCGGTGTCGTCGTGCGGCTCGACCAGCACGGTCGCGCCGTTCTCCCGGGCGAAGGCGATGGCCTTGTCGACGTCGGGAACCTCGATGGCGATGTCGGACACACCGTCACCGTGGGCGGCGGTCGCGACGCCGACCTCGGTGCCGGCGTGAACCTCGCCGGTGATGCGGAAACGTGCCTTGCCGGACACGAGCACGTACTCGGCGACGTCGCGGCTCCCGGTCTCGGGACCGCGATAGGCGACGCAGGTCATCCCGAACGCCGTCGAGTAGTAGTGCGCGGCCTGCTTGGCGTTGCCGACGAAGAAACGAACATGGTCCATCGCGACGACCGGGAAGGGGTCTCCCGCCGGGTCGTGCTCGACGGCGCCGACGAGGGCGTCGGTGTCTTCAAGGGTGGTGAAGGTGCTCATGACGCGCGATCCCCTCGGAAAGGAACGGATGCCGGAAGTACACTTCCGAATGCAACATCTGACAAGGTTCGATCTGCGAGCTATGCAATTTGCCTAGATGGGCGGCCCGTATGCGGGATGATCTACAGGATTCGCGCAGCACGCTCGACGAATTGGACGTGCGTCTCATCCGGGCCGGCCGACTACACCCGCGGGCGGGCATGTTGGAACTGTCCCGGGTGATCGGTGTCTCCCGCGCCACGGTCCAGGCCCGCCTGGAGCGGATGGAGGCGGCGGGGGTGATCACCGGCTACGGCCCCGAGGTCGATCTGGTCGCCGCCGGGTACCCGGTTCTGGCCTTCGTCACACTGGAGATCGCCCAGGGCGGCCTGTCCGGCGTGGCCACCGCGCTGAGCGCGGTCCCACAGGTGCTGGAGGCGTACGGGACGACCGGCATCGGCGACGTGCACTGCCGGATCGCCGCCACCTCGAATCAGGACCTGCAACAGATCCTGATCGACATCAACCGCATCCCCGAGGTGGTCCGCTCCACCAGCGTCATCGTCTTGTCCGAGGTAGTCCCGATGCGCACCCTCCCCCTCCTCGAAGCCCAGGAACGCCGCCGCCCCAGCCGCGTCCCGTCCCTGCGCGACACCAACGCGCCCCCGCCCCCGGAAGGCTGAACCAAGCTCGACCGACGCGGCGGACAGGACGCGGGGACAAGGCGCGGCGGACAGAGCGCGACACCGCGACCCGAACCGGCGCCCGGGCGGCCGGCGGGTGGCCGGACCGGGAATCCGGGGGTGGTGGCGGTGGGGCAGGGCGACAACGGGGGGTGTGGCCCGAGAGAATGCCGGGGGCAGGCTTGGTGATGAGGTGGATCGGGACGTGACGATGTCGGTGTCGGGGCAGCAGGGTTCGGAGCAGGGCGCGCAGCAGGATGTGCATCGGCGGATCGCCGAGGAGCTCGGGGTTCGGGAGGGGCAGGTCAGAGCGGCGGTCGAGTTGCTCGACGGCGGGGCCACCGTGCCGTTCATCGCCCGGTACCGCAAGGAGGTGACCGGGACCCTGGACGACACGCAGTTGCGCAACCTGGAGGAACGCCTGCGCTACCTGCGGGAGCTGGAGGAGCGCCGTACCGCCGTGCTCGCCGCGATCGAGGCGCAGGGCAAGTTGGACGACCCGCTGCGGGCGCAGATCCTGGCAGCGGACTCCAAGGCCCGGCTGGAGGACATCTACCTCCCGTACAAGACGAAGCGGCGGACCAAGGCGCAGATCGCCCGCGAGGCCGGTCTGGAACCGCTCGCGCTCGGCCTGCTGGCCGACCCCTCGCGCGACCCGGCCGCCGCGGCGGAGGCATTCGTCGACGCGGACAAGGGTGTCGCGGACGCGCAGGCGGCGTTGGACGGCGCGCGCTCGATCCTGGTCGAGCGGTTCGCCGAGGACGCCGACCTGATCGGCGCGCTGCGCGAGCGGATGTGGACGCGCGGGCGCGTGGTGGCCAAGGTGCGCGAGGGCAAGGAGGAGGCCGGCGCCAAGTTCGCCGACTACTTCGACTTCGCCGAGCCGTTCACCCGGCTGCCCTCGCACCGAATCCTGGCCATGTTCCGGGGCGAGAAGGAGGACGTACTCGACCTGACCCTGGCGCCCTCGACGGACGAGGAGGTCGACGGCCCGACCGACTACGAGCGCTCGATCGCGCACGCGTTCGGCATCGTCAACCGCGACCGCCCGGCCGACAAGTGGCTCGCGGACACCGTGCGCTGGGCCTGGCGTACCCGGATCCTGGTGCACCTGGGCATCGACCTGCGCGGTCGGCTGCGGCAGGAGGCCGAGGACGAGGCGGTCCGGGTGTTCGCGGCCAACCTGCGCGACCTGCTGCTCGCCGCGCCGGCCGGCACCCGCGCCACGATGGGCCTGGACCCGGGCCTGCGCACCGGGGTCAAGGTCGCGGTGACCGACGACACCGGCAAGGTGGTCGCCACCGAGACGATCTACCCGCACGAGCCGCGCCGCCGCTGGGACGAGTCGATCGCCACCCTCGCCAAACTGGCCGCCGCGCACCGGGTGGACCTGATCGCGATCGGCAACGGCACCGCATCCCGCGAGACGGACAAGCTGGCAGCCGAACTGATCTCCAAGCACCCCGAGTTGGGCCTGACCAAGGTGATGGTGTCCGAGGCGGGCGCGTCGGTGTACAGCGCCTCGGCCTTCGCCTCGCAGGAACTCCCGGACCTGGACGTGTCGTTGCGCGGCGCGGTCTCCATCGCCCGCCGACTCCAGGATCCGCTGGCCGAGTTGGTCAAGATCGACCCGAAGTCGATCGGCGTCGGCCAGTACCAGCACGACCTGTCCGAACTGAAGTTGTCCCGCTCGCTGGACGCGGTGGTCGAGGACTGCGTGAACGCGGTCGGCGTGGACGTCAACACCGCGTCCGCGCCGCTGCTCACCCGGGTGTCCGGGATCGGCGCGACGCTGGCCGGCAACATCGTGCAACACCGGGACGCGAACGGCCCGTTCAAGACCCGGCGCGACCTGAAGAACGTCGCGCGACTGGGCCCGAAGGCGTTCGAGCAGGCGGCGGGCTTCCTGCGGATCCCGGCCGGGGACGACCCGCTGGACGCGTCCTCGGTACACCCGGAGGCGTACCCGGTCGTCCGCAAGATCGCCGCGGCGGCGGGTGGCGACGTCCGGACCCTGATCGGCGCGGCGCCGAGGCTGCGCGCGCTGGACCCGAAGGCGTTCACGGACGAGAAGTTCGGTCTGCCGACGGTGACCGACATCCTGCGCGAGTTGGAGAAGCCGGGGCGTGACCCGCGGCCGGCGTTCAAGACGGCGACCTTCAAGGAGGGCGTGGAGAAGCTGTCCGACCTGCAACCCGGCATGCTCCTGGAGGGTGTGGTCACCAACGTGGCCGCGTTCGGCGCGTTCGTGGACGTCGGCGTGCACCAGGACGGCCTCGTACACGTCTCGGCGATGTCGAAGACGTTCGTGAGCGATCCGCACGACGTGGTCAAGTCGGGCGACGTGGTCCGGGTCAAGGTGCTCGACGTGGACATCCCGCGCAAGCGGATCTCGCTGACACTGCGGCTGGAGGACGAACCGGAGCAGCGCGGGGCGCGTGGCGATCGGGGCGACCGGGCCGACCGCGGTGACCGCGGCCCTCGCGGCCCTCGGCCGGAGCGCGGGGCTCGCGACGGTCGGCCTCAGGGCGACGGGCGACAGAGCGGTGGCCGGCAGGGTGACGGGCGGCAGGGCGGTGCGCGCCAAGGCGGCGGCTCGGGCAGTGGTCAGGGCGGTGGCCAGGGCCGGCGCGCGACTCCCCCGAAGCAGAGCCGAGGGCCGCAGGGCCCGGCCGGAGGCGGCGGCGCGATCGCGGACGCGCTGCGGCGGGCCGGCTTGGTCGAGTGAGGACGTGAAGTAGGGCAGGGCGGTGGGATGAGGGCGGTGATCGCGGCCGGGCGGGACTGTGGGAATCGGGCTTCCCGGCCGCGTTCGGACCGTAGCTTCCCAGCCGCGTTCGGACTATGTGGGGACTGAAGTGATCGAGCCGGGTCAGGCGCGCCTTCACTCCGGATTCACTCCGGACGGTCCGGCATTGGCCTGCGTGGGGTACGGGCTCCGCATCCGCATCCGGGCCGAGTCGGCCGAGTGGGCGCTGACCGGACCCGATCGGACGGGCGGGCCTTCCACCCTGGGCGACAAGGCCCGTCCGGAGTGATCGGGCCGGGTCAGTGGCCCACTCCGCACGGTTCGGCCCGGCCGGCCCGGACCCGGACGGTCCGGCATCGGTCCGCGTGGGGCATGGGCTCCGCATCCGCATCCGGGCCGAGTCGGCCGAGTGGGCGCGCTGACGGACTGGCCGGGCGGGCGGGCCTTCCTCCCCGGTGACCAGGCCCGTCCGGAGTGATCAGGCCGAGTCAGGCGGGCCCTCACTCCCGACGGTTCGGCTGGCCGGCCCGAACCGGACGGGCCGGCATCGGCCCGCGTAGGGCATGGACTCCGCATACGCAATCGGGCCGAGTTGGCCGAGCAGGCGCTGACGGACCCGATCGGGCGGGCGGGCCTTCCACCCCGGGCAACAAGGCCCGTCCGCCCGATCTGCCAGGCCCGTCCGGAGTGATCAGGCCGAGTCAGGCGGGCCCTCACTCCCGACGGTTCGGCTGGCCGGCCCGAACCGGACGGGCCGGCAGATCGGGCGGGCGGGCCTTCCACCCCGGGCAACAAGGCCCGTCCGGAGTGATCGGGCCGGGTCAGGCGGGCCCTCACTCCGGACGGTTCGGCCCGAACCCCGGACGAGCCGGCATCGGCCCACATGGGGCATGGGCTCCGCATCCGCATCCGGGCCGAGTTGGCCGCGCAGGCGCCAACCGGACCCGGCCGGGTGGGCGGGCGTTCCACCCCGGAGACAAGGCCCGTCCGACCCGACCGCAGGCGCCGGAGAATGAGGCCCGGGTGGGGCTTCCGGTTCCCCGGCTCCCTTCGGGATGAGCAGGATCAGCGGGCTGAGCTGAGCCGGACCGGGTAGTGGGTCGGCCCTCCGCTCCGACCTGTCGATGGGCCGTCCACCCGGTGCGCGCGTGGGTTTCGGAGCCGGCCACCGGCGTTGGCCGGGCCGCCGCTCGTCGGGCGAGGGCGTACCGCTACGTCTCCGGTCGGCCGTCGGGCGAGGGCGAGGTCGAGGTCGGCCCACGACGTCCCGGTCCCCCATCGCCCGTGGGCGTGGTCAGCCCGCCTGTGCCGTCGGCGCCAGTGCCCGCAGTACCGCCGTGTGGGTGACGCCGTGTTCCGCGAGCAGATCCGCGACCACGCCCGAACAGGCGGTGATCGCGAGCAGGATGTGCTCGTCGCCGATGTGCCGCTGACCGCGGGCCACCGACTCGCGCAGCGACTGCTCCAGCACCTTCCTGGCGCCGGGCGCGAACGGGACATGCCCAGTACGCCCACCGAACGGCCACAGCCGGCGCCGCCGTCGGCCCACCGCCAACGCGCCCTCGCCGTGCGCCTGTTCGACGCGCGCGACGATCTCCCCCACGTCGATCCCCAGGTCTGCGAGCGCGGCCTCGTCGGCCTGCGACATGCCGCCGCGCCGCCGGGCCCGGGCCAGTCCGCGTTCGAACTCGTCCCGACTCGCCACGAACCCGAGCGTCGCCAGCGCGACCGAGGCCTGCGTACCCTGCGCGTCCAGCAGCGCCGCGAGCATGTGCTCCCCCTCCACGCGGGCGTCCCCCGCCCGCCGCGAATGCTCGATGGCCCCGTACACGACGCCCCGGGCACTGTCCGTGAACCTCTCGAACATCAGTTCCTCCCGTGCTTCTTGTGCACCGCCTGGCGGCTCACCCCGAGCTCGGCCGCGATCTCCTGCCACGACCACCCCTGCACGCGCGCACTGCGCACCTGTACGTACTCCAATTGCTCGAGCAGCCGGCGCAGCGCGGCCACGGCCCGTAGGCCCACCCGTGGATCCCGGTCCCCCGCACGACTGGCGAGGTCGGTTGCTTCGGTCATGACCGTCAACCTACGTTGACATCTCGGGCCTGTCAACCACAGTTGACATGCGACATCGAGAATGCGGGCGCGCCCGTCCCGGCGACCCGATACGGTCGCGAACCATGCGAATTCTTGTGCTCGGGGGCACCGCGTTCGTGGGCCGGGCGATCGTCGAGGACGCCCTGGCCCGGGGCGCCGAGGTGACCCTGTTCGGCCGAGGCAGAACCGGCACCGACCTCTTCCCGCAGGCCGCCCGACGGATCGGCAACCGCGACACCGGCGACTACACCGCGCTGCGCGACGGCGAGTGGGACGCGGTGGTGGACGTCAGCGGATACGTACCGCGCCACGTCGGGCAGGCGATGGCAGTGCTCGGCGACCGGGTCGGCCGCTACCTGTTCGTCTCCAGCCACGCCGTCTACGTACAGTCCGGAGTCGGCCCCGGCTCGGACGAGGACACCCCTCGCCGCGCACCCGTCCGCGACACCGAGGTACTCGACAACGACACCTACGGCCCCTGCAAGGTCGCCTGCGAGGACGACGTACTCGCCCGCTACGGCGACCGCGCCACCATCGTGCGCCCGGGCAAGGTCGCCGGCCCTCACGACGTACAGGAAACCTTCACGTACTGGAGCCGCCGAGCCGCCCGCGGCGGCCGCGTCGCTCTGCCGGGCCGACCCGAACAGCCGATCCAAGTGGTCGACTCCCGCGACCTGGCCCGCCTGGTCAACCGACTCCTGATCGACAACCGCCCCGGCGCCTTCCACGCCGTAGGCCCCGCCGAACCCACCACCCTGGGCGACCTGATCCACACCTGCGCCTGGGCCGCCGGCACCGAGGTGGAAATCGTCCCCATCTCCCCCGACGCGGTCCCCGGCCCCTTCCCCCTGGTCACCCCCGAGCCCCAATGGCCCGCTCGCCAACGCAGCGCCACCCGAGCCCGCGCCGCCGGCCTCCCGACCACGCCGCTGTCGATCACCGCCGCCGACGTCCTCGCCTGGGACCGCTCCCGAGGCGAACCCCCACTGCCCCAGGGCCTGACCCCAACCCAGGAGGCCCACCTACTCAACGGGCCCTGACCCACCCCACCAACCCCACCAATCCACCCCGCCCCCAATCCACCCCAGCCAGGCCCGGCAACCAAACCACCCCGGCCCCGGACCTCCCCCACCACCGAACCACGCACCGCGCCAACCCAGGCCAACCCCCCCAGGTCAGCCCCACCCATCCCGGTCCGATTCCCCTCCGGATCTTTGATATGGTTCTCCACGTCGCCGCACGAAACACCAGCGGAGACCACCCGGTCCGGGTGGCGGAATTGGCAGACGCGCTAGCTTGAGGTGCTAGTGCCCGAAAGGGCTTGGGGGTTCAAGTCCCCCCTCGGACACCACGAGAGACCCCTGTTGATCAGGGGTTTTTCTGCATTTACGGCGTGGGGCGTGCGACGCCGGGAAGCTGGAAGGTCCCTGCGCGGAGTTGACTTGGTCGTAACCGGTCGCGCCGATCCGACGCCCGGTCAGCCTCCCGGCCCCGCGGGGCCGTCGCCGCGTAGGCGTTCGAGGTCCGAGGCGCGGACCTGGATGACGAACATCGCGATCACGGCGGCGATCACCGCGAAGATCGCGGCCGTCACGAAGGCGGCGGAGATGCCCGTGGTCAACACCTGGTGGCTCCAGGGCGCGGGCAGGTCGCCGGTGCGCTCGAAGGCGGCGCGTTCGGCCGGGGTGGCCTGGGCGAGGAAGGCCGGGACCTGGTCCTTGGCCTCGTTGCGGTTGGCGGTGCCGAAGACGGTGACCAGGATGGACAGGCCGAGCGAACCGCCCACCTGTTGGGTGGCGTTGAGCAGGCCCGAGGCGGCGCCGGTTTCCTTGGAGGCGACGCCGGAGACGGCCATCAGGGTCAGCGAGACGAATTGCATGCCCATGCCGAGGCCGAAGACCAGCGTCGGGCCCAGGATGCTGCCGGCGTAGGTGCTGTGCACGTCGGTACGGGTCAGCCAGGCGAGACCGGCCGCCGCCAGGAGGGCACCGACGACCATGAAGGGTTTGGGTCCGTAGCGCGGCAGCAGTTGCGACGCGAAGCCTGCGCCGACCGCGATCACCGCGCTGATCGGGAGGAAGGCCAGACCGGCCTCGATCGGACTGAAGCCCAGGACGTCCTGGACGAACAGGGTCAGGAAGAAGAACATCCCGAAGATCGCCGCCGCCAGGCACAACATAATGCCGTAGGTGCCCGACCGGTTACGGTCCGCGAACATCGCCAGGGGGGTGATCGGCTGCCTGGATCTGCGCTCGATGGAGAGGAAGATCGCCAGCAGCACGACGGCCGCCGCGAACGCGGCGAGGGTCAGGCCGTCCCGCCAGCCCTCCTGGGCCGCCCGGATGAAGCCGTACACGAGCGAGCCGATGCCCAGGGTCGAGGTGAGCGCGCCGAGCACGTCGAAGTGGCCGGGATGTCGCTCGGACTCCCTGATGTAGCGCGGGGTGGCCAGTGCGATGAGCACACCGATGGGCACGTTGACGAAGAACACCCACCGCCAGTCCAGCCATTCGACCAGGATGCCGCCGGCCAGCAGCCCGATCGCGCCGCCGCCCGCGGAGACCGCCGCGAAGACGCCGAAGGCCCGGTTGCGGGCCGGGCCTTCGGGAAACGTCGTGGTGATCAGGGCGAGGGCGGTCGGGGAGGCGATGGCGCCGCCGACGCCCTGCAGCGCCCGGGCGGCGAGCAGTTGCGGCGCGGTCTGCGCGAGTCCACCCAGTAGCGAGGCGACCACGAACAGCAGCACGCCGAAGATGAACACCCGCCTGCGGCCCAGGATGTCGCCCGCACGCCCGCCGAGCAGCAGCAGACCGCCGAAGGTGAGCGTGTACGCGTTGAGCACCCAGGACAGGCTGGTGGTGGAGAACTCCAGCGAGCGCTGGATGTGCGGCAGCGCGATGTTCACGATGGTGATGTCCAGCACCACCATGAGCTGACACGAGGCGATCACCGCGAGCGCGGCGCCATTGCCGCCGCGTCGTTTCGGTGCGGCGGCGGTCTGCGAGGGTGTCGCGTGAGGATTCGCCATGGTGGGTCCCGCGGTTGCCGAGGGCCGCGCCACGCGGCGCCGTCCGGCGGGAATCGACGGTCTCCGACCGATCCGGTGCGGTTCGGCGGTCCCGACGATCCGGTGTGCGTCGACGGCCCCGACGATCCGGCAATGGTGCGCCCGACCGGACGGGGTGCGCTCACTCGTTCGACCGTAAGCCCGGACCCGAACCGGCACCACCCGGGGCGCCTGGCACACGCGGGATGGTGCGGGTCGGATCCGGGCTCACCGGGCCGTGCTCCCCAAGGCGGCCCGGCGGCGGGTCAGGCGGTCTTCGGGGTGGCGCGTACGCCCATGTGTATGTACGGCGAGCCGTCGGCGAGTTCGTAGAAGACCACGTTGTCCCACAGCGGGCTGCCCTCGCGGCGGCCCACGAACGTGGTCTCGTCGACGGGTATCAGATCCCAGTCCATCTCCGGCGAGATGTCGGCCAGCGCACCGGTGATCCGGATGTTCAGGTGCAGCTTGGCGTCGTCCTGGACACTCACCGTGGCGAGGCAGCCCACCCGCTCGTACGTCCCCGCGTGGCGCGCGACGTCCACGTCCACCGGTGTGTCGGGCGGGCCGAGCAGCTCCGGCATCTCGACGTCCGCGAGCACGGCGAACAGCTCGGCGCCCAGGGTGCGTTGCAGCGCGGACGTCTCACCGCCGTTGGCCAGCAGGCAGACCACCGTGCCGGTGTCGGGCAGGACCCAGAGCATCGCGGACTGGCCGATGGTGTTGCCCGCGTGCATGATCACCCGGTGCCCGGACCACTCGTCGAGGATCCAGCCGATCCCCCACTCCGGAGCGATCGTGTACGGATTGGGCAGGCGCACCTGCGGCTCGGTCATCGCGCCCGGCGCGGCCAGCAGTTCGGTACCCAGGTGGGCCAGGCCGAACGCGACCACGTCGCTGGCTCGCGCGCAGATCAGGCCGGCCGGGCCCATGGCCCGGGTCAGGCCCCATACCGAGGTGGGGCTGCCGTCCTCGACGTGCCCCGTCGCCGCACCGAAGCGCAGCACGTCCTCCGGCAGCGTCCAGGTGTGCGTCAGACCCAGCGGCTCACAGATCTGCTCGCGCAGCGCCGCGTCCCAGGTCTTGCCGGTGAGCCGCTCGATGATCCGTCCCGCGATCACGAAGCCGGAGTTGCAATACGAGAACGACTCGCCGATCGGGTGGTTCTGGGTCAGCTCGGCGCAGGCCGCGACGTACTTCTCCAGACAGTCGTCGCCGCGCCCGGAGTCCAGGAACAGGTCACCGTCGATACCGGAGGTGTGCGTCAGCAGGTGCCGCACCGTCACCGTCTTGGTCACCTGCGCGTCGGCGACCTTGAACTCGGGCAGCAGGTCGACGACCGGCGTGTCCAGGGTGAGCCGGCCCTGCTCGACCAACAGCATCAGCTGGGTCGCCGTCCACACCTTGCTCACCGAGCCGATCTGGAACAGCGAGTCGGTCGAGACCGGAGTACCGGTGTCCTTGTTCAGCACCCCGGCGACGAAGGTGTGTACCTCACCCTCGTGCGCGAACGCCAGGCTCGCGCCCGGTACGTCGTATCGGGTGATCAGCTCGGCGAGACGGGCATTCCAGTGGGCGGAGTCGACGGTTGCGGCCATGGGACCTCTTTCGCGAGTGGGCTCGGCGGCGTACCGGCACGCTACGCGGACGAAGCGCTCCCGCTCATGGCCGTGACGACGAACCCGAGGGCAACCCTTGGTGCGAACGCACAACCGGTCAGCGCGGCAGGCCGGTGTGGCCGACCCGGACCAGGCCGGATTCGTACGCCACCACCACGGCCTGGGCACGATCGCGCAGGTCGAGCTTGCCCAGCAGGTCCCTCTCGTAGCGCTCCACGGTGGCGTCCTCGACCCGCATGGCCTCGGCGATCTCGCCGCTGTCCCTGCCCGCCGCGACCAGGCGCAGCACCTCGATCTCGGCCGGGGTGAGTCCAGCGAGGGCGTCGGGAACCGGGGGCGTCGACGGCGTCGTGGGCTCGTCGGCCGGCCCCGTCGCAGGCGTCACCGGGATGCTCGCCGCGACCAGGAACCCGCCGCCCGCGACGTGCTCGGCCCGGAACGACCCGCCGTGCACCGCCACCCGCTCGCGCATACCGAGCAGCCCGTGACCACCGCCGGTCGTCGCGTAACCACCGCCGGCCTTGTCGCCGCCGCCGTCGTCGCGGATCTCGATGGCGACCGCGTCCGGCAGGTATTCCAGCAGCACCCGAGCCATGGCCGCGCTGCCGGCGTGCTTGCGCGCGTTGGTGAGCGCCTCCTGGGTGATCCGGTACAGCGCGAGGCCGACCGGCAGCGGCAGTTCGCGGCGCGTGCCGAGCACCTGGAGCTCGGTCGGCAGGCCGGCCAGGCAGGATTCGGCGATCAGCCGGTCGAGGTCGTCGACGCCGGGCTGCGGGCTCGACGGCGCGCTCTCCGGGTCCTTGTCGCTGCGCAGCACGCCGAGCAACTGCCGCATCTCGTCCAGCGCGACCCGGCCGGACGCCTCCAGGGTGAGCAGCGCGCCGCGCGCACCGTCCAGGTCGCGTTCCAGACTGGCCCGGGCGCCGCCGGACATCAGATGCATGGTGGTGATGTGGTGCGCCACGATGTCGTGCAGTTCCCGGGCGATCCGCCGGCGCTCCTCGGTCAGCGCGCGCTCGGCGAGCAGGACCCGGTTGACCTCGACCTGTCCCTGCCAGTGCCGCACCGCCGCGCTCGCCCCCAGCACGAGCGCGGTCGCGACCAGGTCGCCGCTGAACACCCAGAAGAACGACTCGTCGGCGTTGCGGTAGCCGGAGGTCTGGGCGGCCATGGTCAGCGCCGCGGCCACCGCGATCGTCCGGGGCCGGCAGGCCAGGCCGACGGTGTACAGCGCGACCGCCAACGAGATGCCGAACCGCTGCCCGATGTCGGTCGACAGGTTCAACCCCACCTGGAGCACGAGAACCGCGAGCAGCACCGGGAACGGGGCGCGCCGGCGCGCCACCAGGCACAGCGCCGAGGCGACCAGGAACGCGACGCAGGTCGCGGCCTCCCCGGCGCCGTCGCCGCGGACGGTGACCACGTAGCCGAGCAGGTCGACGGCCATCGCCACGAGCGCGACCAGGAGGTCCGACCGGGTACGCGCCGGGAGGATCCGGCGCGCGGGGGCCGACCCGAACCCCGCGGGGGTGTCCGTGGCGGTCAGGTCACGGCCGGTGATCGCCTTGCCGAGCGTGGCCATGGACTTGGGGCCGAAGCCCATCCAGGGCCTCCTTCCATGGGGAGCCTCCATGCGGAGCGGCGGCCAGTATTCCACCGCGACGATCATTCGGCCGAAACGCGCGAACCGTGCGAACCACCCGGCCCTCGACGTCCCGGCCGCGCTCGCGAACCATCCGGCGGCCCCTCGAAACCCCCGCTCCCCACCCCCTCGGGCCGGCCGACACCGGCCCGCCACCCGCGCTCAGCCCCTCCCGTCGGCCCCGCCGGCCCCGTACAACCCGCGCTTGGCCGCGCCGACCGGGTCCGTCCCCGGCTCGCAGGCCGCCGCGAAGCGCATCGCCGCCCGGGTCGGTGTCGTGTACCGCTCCCACGCGGGCAGTCCGGCGTGGTTGGGGTCGCCGGTGCGGACGAACGCGATCCACGCGTCGTGCATCGCCGCGCCCAGCCCGTCCAGGGTCTTCGGCTCGACCCCGGCCAGGAACGGTGCGTGTGCCCACCGGTCCGCGTTGCGGAACGTGAACGGCAACTCCAGGCAGTGCGCGGCGCCCAGCCGGCCCCCGTAGGCGGGCGTCGCGTAGTCGAACTGGTAGAGCCACACCGGCCGTTCCTGTGCGGCCAGACCTTCCGCGAGGGCCGTGCCCGGCAGCCGGAACAGCTCCTCGGAGACCAGATCGGTCAGCAGTTCGAGGGCGGTTGCCCCCGGACGCTCGGCGGCGAAGATCTCGTACGCCTCCCCGCCCCGCGCGCCGAACGCCTCGTCGAAACGTGCCCGGACCTGCTCGAACGTGGCCCGCGCGTACATCTCGTTGGCCCCGAACGCGAAGCCGGCCTCGTCGGCGGTCCAGCCGAGCAGGATGTCCAGGTCCGGATTCTCCCCGGCCAGGAGCGCCGCCAACGGGTGCCGGGTCAGCGTCGAACCGTCGACCATGGGCAGGAACGGCACCGGCCATCGGCCCCACCGGGCCTGTACCCCGAACATGCCGACGGTGGCCTCGACCAACGCCTCCCACGGCAGCGCGCGCAATCCCGCGACGTCGGGGACGCCGGCCACCTCCAGCAGCGCGGCCGTGGTCCGCAGCGCCTCCTCGCGGTCGGGCGTGCGCACACCCAGCGGCGGGCTCTGCAGGATCGCCCGGTGGAACAGGCCGCGGCCCTGCGGATGTACGGCCAGCGCCGCCGTGGAGAAGGCGCCGCCCGACTGGCCCGCGACGGTGATGTCGTCCGGGTCGCCGCCGAAGGCCGCGATGTGCTCCCGGACCCAGCGCAGCGCGGCGAGTTGGTCGGTCAGCCAGAAGTTCCCGGCGTCCGCGTCGTCCTTGGCCCCGAGGTAGAGGTAGCCGAGCGCGCCGATCCGGTAGGAGACGCTCACCACGACCAGGTCGCCGTCGCGCGCGAAGGTGTCCCCCGCGTAGATCGGCAGCGTGCCGGAGCCGCTGACGAAGCCGCCGCCGTGGATCCAGACCAGGACCGGGCGGCGGGCGTCGTCCGGGCCCGGTGTCCAGACGTTCAGCGTGAGGCAGTCCTCGTCGAACGGCGGCGCGCCGTGGCCGCCGAGGACCGGGTCGACCAGCCCGACCTGCGGGGCACTGGGTCCGTACTCGCCCGCGTCCCGGACCCCCGCCCAGCCCGGATGCGGTCGGGCCGGCCGCCAGCGCAGTTCGCCGACCGGCGGCGCCGCGTACGGAATGCCGCGAAAGACCGCGAGCCCGTTCTCGGCCCGCCCGCGCAGCGTGCCGACAGGCAGCCGTACCAGCGGCGCGTCGTCCGGGCCCGGGGCGCTCACGTCACCGAGCCCGCGTCGGCGGAGGCGGCGCCCAGGGGCGCCTCGGCGAACTTCCCGGACAGCAGGTGTCCGGCCCCCGGCGCGAAGGCGGGCAGGTCGAGGGCGCGCAACATCTGGTGCACGGTGCACACCGCGGCGGAGACGACCGGCTTGCCCAGTCGTTGCTCGGCCTCCTCGATCGCGGCCAGCGAGGGCATCTGCACGCACGCGGACAACACCACCGCGTCCGCGTCCGCGTGGGCGAGCCGCTCCGCGATGCCCGGCAGGCGCAGCGGGTCGTGCGCGGCCACGTCGAGGTTGTCCGGGATCTCCAGCGCCTCGAAGTCGAGCACCTCGATGCCCTCGTGTCCCAGGTAGTCCACCACGGTGCGGGTCAGCGGCAGCATGTACGGCGCGACCAGGGCGACCTTGCGCGCGCCGATCGTGTGCAGCCCGTGCACGAGCGCGCCCGCGCTGGTGACCACCGGCGCGGGCGCGCCGTTCTCGACGGTCCGGGTGTGCAGGCGCTCCTCGGAGACCCGGTGGTAGCCCAGGCCCATGCTCATGATCGCCACCAGGCACGCGTAGCCGAGCACGTCCACCCGCGCGTCGGAGAGTTCGACGGCGCAGCGGTCGGAGTCGGCGTCCATCGCCTTGAGTTGCTCGGGCGTGACGTGTGTCATCCGCATCCGACTGGAGTGGAACGTGAAGCGCTCCGGGGCGACCGCTTCGCGCGCCCGCAGGATCGCGGGCACCTCGGTCTCCATCGTGACGTTCGAGCTCGGCACGATCTGGCCGATGCGGTAGGGGTGTTGACGCACGGAGGTCCTCCTGCTGGATGCCGACTGCGAGCCGAGAGTGTGGGGTGGGGTCGAGCCGCGGGTCAGCGGGCGTCGATCACCGGGTTGGACAGCGTGCCGATCCGCTCCACGGTGGCCTCCACCACGTCGCCGGGGCGCAGGTACTGCGGCGGGACCTGGGCCGCGCCGACGCCGGACGGCGATCCCGTGGAGATCACGTCGCCCGGCTCCAGGGTCATTCCGGAGGAGATGTCGGCGATCAGGCGCGGGATGTCGAAGAGCATGTGCCGGGTGTTGGACTTCTGCTTGACGTCGCCGTTGACCCGCAGCGACAGGTCCAGCGCCTGCGCGTCCGGGATGTCGTCGGCGGTGACCACCGCGGGGCCGAACGGCGCGTAGGAGTCCTGGCCCTTGGAGAAGAACCACTGTCCGGACCTGCGCTGGTCGCGGGCGCTGATGTCGTTCATGATGCTGTACCCGAACACGTGGTCCCACGCGTCGGCCTCGCTCACCTTGTACGCGGTCCGCCCGATCACGACGGCGAGTTCGCACTCCCAGTCGAGCTGCTGCGTGAGGTCGCCGTTGTGCAAAATCGGCGCGCCGGGGCCGGTGACCGCGGTCGCGGGCTTGCCGAACAGCACCGGGCGATCCGGGAGTTCCTTCGCGGTGTCCAGGGTGCGGTTGGACTCGGCCACGTGCTCGACGTAGTTGAGCCCGATGCCGATGATCTTCCCGGGCCGCAGCGGCGCGAGCAGCCGCACGTCGGCGCTCGCGTGCACGGCGGCGGCGGGCCGGTCGGCCGGGTCGCCGCCGAGCAGGTCGCGCGCGGCGTCGAACGCCTCGGCGCCCGCGCGGATGAACGACAGCAGATCGCCGGGCAGTTCGGTGTCCGCGGCGGCGGCGAGCGCGACGAGGTCGATCACGTGCGCGCCGTCCTCGGCGCCCAGGCGGGGCGTCGTGCCGTCGACGGTGTAGGTGACCAGGCGCATGGGAGTGTCCTCACTGTCCTTGCGTCCGGGCGGCACGGTCGCGCCGCCCGGATCGTCGTGGGGGTTGGGAATCGCGGGGCCTGCGATCGGTGGGCACGCGGCCTGATCGGCCGCCCCGGTGATCAGGGGGTCGGCTGGTGTCCGTCGTTGTCGACGTACGCCTCTTCGCGGTGGAAGCCGAGCGAGCGCATCACCGGGAAGTCGTTGAAGGAGAACAACACCGCGTCCTCGGACGGGTCGAGGTTGGCGTGTTCGTGCCAGGCCCAGGCCGGGACCGCGAAGACGTCGCCCTCGTGCCACTCGAAGCGCTGCCCGCCCACGATCGAGACGCCGTGGCCCTTGGCCGCGGTGTACACGACCGAACCGGTGTGCCGGTGCGCCTTCGTCGCCTGGCTCGCGCGCAGGAGTTGGATGTGCGCGCTCATCGTCGGCATCACCGAGCCGCCGGTGGCGGGGTTGGTGTACTCCATGATCACGCCGTCGTACGGCGATCCCTCGCTCGCCTTCGCCAGGTCCAGCAGCGCCTGGTAGGTGGGCTCCCACGGCCAGGCCAGCAGCGGCGAGTAGGGCCGGGTCCACCGCTCGGTGCCGTACGGCACCAGGTTGCCGCCGAAGGTCAGAACCGAGGAGTTCACCACCTTGCCGGGCACCTGGTACACGTCGGGGTGCACCTCGTAGAAGCCCGCGTCCAGCGCGTTGACCAGCGGGATGTCCAGGCCGTCCTGCCAGATCACCGGTGCGTCGTCGGACTCGTTGCCGTGCTCGTGCCAGGTGCCGTTCGGGGTGATCGCGAAGTCGCGGGCGCCGACCTTGAGTTTCTCGCCGTCCACGATGGTCCACGCGCCGGTGCCCTCCAGGACGAAGCGCAGCGCGGCGGCCTGGTGTCGGTGGGCGGTCATCGACTCGCCCGGGCCCATGATCTGCAGGCCCGTGTACAGCAGGCCGGCCGCGGCGCTGACGTCCCGGCGCCCGGGGTTGACCAGCATCACCACCCGGCGGCCCGCGTCGTCCGCCTTGACCAGGTCGAGCGCCTTGCGTACCAGGGGGCGCAGTTCGGCGTAGCGCCACAGTGTGGGCACCGACTTGGGCTGTGGGTACCACGGCTCGATCTCGTTCGCCACGGTCCACAGCGCACCGGCCTCGCGGTCGGCCAACTCGGCGTAGTAGGCGCTCAGTTCCGGGGTATCGGTGACTCGGGCCCGGCCGAGCATGTTGTCGTCCTGGGTGGTCATTTCTCCTCCTCGGGGGCAGGTGCGAGGGGCGTGGGGGCACTGTCGTGGGTGAAGGTGATCGGCGATCTGGGCCGGTTGTCGACGTTGAGTCGGAAGATGTCGAAGCGGTTGTAGTGGCCGACGATGTCGTGCATCTGCTTGGGCTGGATGCACTTGGCGAGATCGATGTCGGCGTAGACGATGCCCTCGTCGTCGATCAGCGGTTCGGTCACCGGGCGGCCGTCGGGGCCGAAGATCCCGGAGAGCGCGCTGCGTTCGCGGCCGAGCTGCTTGCGTACCTCGTCGTCGTCGCCGGCGATGGCGTCCACGATCTCCGGCGAGATGGTCGAGCACGCGACCACCGAGAAGACCTTGCCCTCGAAGCTGTGCGCGGCGGTGCGCACCGCGATGGCGTCCGCCATGTCGTAGTCGGCCGGTGCCACCGGCAGGGCGATGTAGCTCGCGGCGTGCACGAGTTCGCCCTGCGCGAGCAGGGTGAAGCGGGCCAGCGTGTTGGTGTTCTCGCCGCACGCGAGCACGCCGAGCGGGCCGATCCCGGTCGGGTGCACGCGCAGCGAGCTGCCGTCGCCGCCGGTCCAGGTCAGCTTCTCCGCCCAGGTGGGCACCAGCTTGCGGTGCACCCCGATCAGTTCGCCGTCCGCGTCGATGGTCAGCATCGTGTTGTAGAGCACGCCCATGCTGTGCGGGCCGCGCTCGTTGACGCCGATCACCACCACCGCGCCGGCCGCCCGGGCGGCGGCGCGCAGTGCCTCCACGTGCGGGCCGGGCACGTCCACCGAGGAGCGGTACAGGCGTTCGAACCAGGGAGAGCCCTGGACCGGGTTCATCGTCCAGTTCCAGTACGGGTACCCCGGCACGAACACCTCGGGGAAGACGATCAAAGCGGCGCCGTTGGCAGCGGCTTCGCGGATCAGCGCGACCGCCTTGGCCACCGTGGCGGCCGCGTCCAGGTAGACCGGCGAGGCCTGCACGGCGGCGGCCTTGAACCGGGGCGGGTTGTCGCGTTGTTCACCGGTCAGCACGATCGGCGGGGTGGGGCTGTCCATGTCGGGCTCCTCGTGTCCGGGTCAGCGCCGGCCGGGTACGGCCACCAGGCTCGGGTCGGGCTCGGGCCGCCAGCGCCGCGGCACCGCTTCGACGCTCTCGCGCAGCAGGTGCAGTCGCGGTGGCACCCGGTCGCTGCCCGCGCCGGGCGGCTTGCGGCTGCCGGGGCGCCACGCGCTCGGCCAGGGCGCGCCGGGTCCGGTGTAGCCCTGCTCGGCGGCGGCGTGCAGCGTCCACATCGGGTCGTACAGGTGGGCGCGGCCGACCGCGCACAGGTCGGCGCGACCCGCGAGCAGGATCGAGTTGACGTCGTCGTAGGTGGAGATCGCACCGACCGCGATGGTCGGCACGCCGGTCGCGTTGCGGATCAGATCGGCGAACGGGGTCTGGTAGCCGCGCCCGTAGGCGGGCCGCTCGTGCGCGACCACCTCGCCCGAGGACACGTCGATCCCGTCCGCGCCGGCCGCCGCCAGTGCCCGGGCGATGCGTACCGCGTCGTCCTCGGTGGTGCCGCCCCGGGCCCAGTCGCTCGCCGAGATGCGCACCACCAGCGGCTTGTTCGTCGGCCACACCGCCCGCACCGCGGACAGCACCTCTATCGGGAAGCGCAGCCGGCCGGCGAGCGAGCCGCCGTATTCGTCCTCGCGCAGGTTGGTCAGCGGGGACAGGAAGCCGGACATCAGGTGGCCGTGGCCGTACTGGAGTTCCAGCGCGTCGAAGCCCGCCCGGTCGGCCCGCGCGGCGGCGGCGGCGAACGCGGCGGTGATCGCGTCCAGGTCCGCGCGGTCCGCCTCGCGCGGACGGAAGTCGTTCGCGGTGTCCCATGGGATCGCCGACGCGGCCACCGTCGGCCAGCCGTTCGGGCCCAGCGGCACGCTCCGACCGTCGGCGTCCGGCACGGTGGTCGCCGCGCGGCGTCCGGCGTGGCTGAGCTGGATGCCCAACAGCGGGCCGTCCGGGGCCTGTTCCTTGACCCGGGTGACCACCTCGCGCCACGCGGCCTCGTGCGCGTCCGACCACAGACCCGGACATGCCTCGGTGGCCCGGCCGTTGGGCAGTACGGCCGTCATGCCCACGAAGACCAGGCTCGCGCCGCCGAGCGCGAGCGCGCCCAGGTGCGCGGCCTCGAACGGTCCCGGGATGCCGTCGCGGGCCGCGTAGGTGGCCATCGGCGGCACCAACACGCGGTTGCGCAGCCGGACCGACCCGAGCCGGAAGGGCTGGAACATCGGCGCGGCGTCCACCCGGTCCGGCCGCCCGGCGGTGAACGCGGCATCCACCCGGGCGACGAACTCGGGGTCGCGTTCGAGCAGGTTGGCGTGGGTGACCCGGCGGCTGCGGGTGAGCAGATTGAAGGCGAACTGCTCGGGCGCCTGGCCGACCGCGCGGTCGATGTTCTCGAACCACTCCAGGCTGGCCTGCGCGGCGCGCTGGGTGGAGCCGACCACCGGCTTGCGCTCGGCCTCGTAGGCGGTCAGCGCGGCCGGGATGCCCGCGTGCTCGTTCAGGCACGCGGCCAGCGCGAGCGCGTCCTCCATCGCCAGCTTGGTGCCCGAGCCGATGGAGAAGTGCGCGGTGTGCGCGGCGTCGCCGAGCAGGACCACGTTCTCGTGGTGCCACGAGGCGTTGCGCACGGTGCTGAACCTGATCCAGCGCGAGTTGTTCGGGATCAGCCGGTGGCCGTCCAGGTGTTCGGCCAGCAGCGCCTCGCACCGCGCGATCCCCGCGTCGTCACTGGCTCCGCGCGGCAGGTCGCGGCCGGCGAACTCGGCGAATCCGCCGCGGCGCCAGGCGTCCTCGGCGAGTTCGACGATGAAGGTGCTGCGTCGGTCGTCGAACGGATACGCGTGCACCTGCACCACGCCGAAGTCGAACTTGTCGACGATGAAGGTGAACGCGTCGAAGACCTTGTCGGTGCCCAGCCACATGTACCGGCAGCCGCGCTCGTCGAGATCGGGCCGGAAGGTGTCGGCGTAGCGTTCGCGCACCGCGGAGCGCACGCCGTCCGAGGCGACCACCAGGTCGTGGGTGCGCGCCAGTTCGTCCACGTCGGGTGCCTCGGTGCGGTAGCGCAGGTCCACGCCGAGCGCGGCGCAGCGTTCCTGGAGGATGCGCAGCAGTCGCTCCCGGCCCAGCGCGGCGAATCCGTGCCCGCCGGAGGTCAGGGTGCGACCGCCGTAGCGGATGTCGATGTCGGTCCAGCGAGCGAAGCCCGCGGACATCGCGGCGAAGATCTCCGGGTCGGCCTGCGCGATGCCGTCCAGCGTCTCGTCGGAGAAGACCACGCCGAAGCCGAACACGTCGTCCGGTGCGTTGCGCTCCCACAGGGTGATCTCCGCGGCCGGCGAGAGCTGCTTGGCGAGGGCGGCGAAGTACAACCCGCCCGGCCCGCCACCGATGACTGCGATGCGCACAGCGTCCTCCAATGTTCCCGGCCTACCCGAGCGTATGTAATAAATTCCACGGTCGTCAACAGGGCGCGATATCCGGCACGGGTCGAGGGCTCGCGGGTGCCTTCGAGCCCTCGCACCGGCGCGCCGGTCAGGCGTACGACTCCGGTCGTTGCGGGCCACCGCTGGAGAGCGCGGCCCGCGTCGCGTCCGGCCAGGGCGAGGCACCCTTGGCGTCCGGCGGGCAGTGCGCGACGGACACCCGACCGGTCGCGGCGACGCCCTGCTCGCCGCGCACCTCGAACGTGTAGTGCAGCGAACTGGTGCCCACCCGGGCGATCCCCAGCGCGATGTGCGCGGACTCGCCGAACCACAGCCGCTCGCGGTAGTCCGCCTCGAAGTGCACACGCGGGATCCGGCCGAACAGGTCGGCCACACCCAGCCGGCGCAGCAGCACCGCCTCCGCCGCCTCGACCCAGCGCTGCACCGCCGAGTAGTGGTAGTGGCCGGCGGCGTCGGTGTCCTGCCATTCGACCCGGCGCTCGATCACCACCGAGGGCAGCGTGGCCGCCTCGGCCGAGTCGGCCGGGTCGGTCTGTGCCGGGCGGGTGTCCTGCATCTCGTCGCCTTTCACGAGGTCTCCGGGGCAAGGGGGTTCGGGGCCGGGGGTTTCGGTCCGGCCGGTGCGGGCGCGGTAGGCGCCTGGGCCCAGGCGCGCAGTTCGCCGCGCCGCAGCTTGCCGTTGCCGGTGCGCGGCAGCGTGGCCACGAACTCGACCGCACGCGGGTACTTGTACGGCGCGATGGCCTGCTTGACGAAGGTCTGGATGCGGGTGGCGGTCTCGGCGTCGGCGGCCACGCCCTCGCGCAGCACGACGTACGCCTTGACGATCAGGCCGCGTCTGGGGTCCGGCGCGCCGACCACGCCGCACTCCGCGACGTCCGGGTGGGCGGCCAGGGCGAGTTCGACCTCGGGGCCGGCGATGTTGTAGCCGGAGGAGACGATCATGTCGTCGCTGCGGGCCTGGTACCAGAGGTAGCCGTCGGCGTCGCGGATGTAGGTGTCGCCGGTGATGTTCCAGCCGTCCCGCACGTAACTGGTCTGGCGCGGGTCGTCGAGGTACCGGCAGCCGGTCGGCCCCTTGACCGCGAGCTGCCCGGGCGTACCGTCCGGGACCCGCTGCCCCTCGGCGTCGAGCACCACGGCCTCGAAGCCGGGCACCGCTCGGCCGGTCGCGCCGGGCCGGATGTCCTGGTCGGCGGCGGAGACGAACACGTGCAGCAGTTCGGTCGCGCCGATCCCGTCGATCAGCTCGATCCCGGTCGCCGCGTGCAGGTCGTGCCAGGTCTCCGCGGGCAGCGCCTCACCCGCCGACACGCACCGCCGGACACCCTTGAGCAGGTCGGCCAGGCCCGCGCCCATGATCGCCCGGTACGCGGTCGGCGCGGTGAACAGCACGGTGACGCCGTGGTCGGCGATGATCCGGGCCAGCCGCTCGGGCGAGGCGTGCTCGAGCAGCAGGGTGGCCGCGCCGACGTGCAGCGGGAAGACCACCAGGCCGCCGAGACCGAAGGTGAAGCCCAGCGGCGGAGTGCCCGCGAACAGGTCGTCCGGGGTGGGCTTGAGGATGTGCCGCGAGAAGGTGTCGGAGTTGGCCAACACGTCGCGGTGGAAGTGCATGGTGGCCTTGGGGCGCCCGGTGGTCCCGGAGGTGAACGCGATCAGCGCGACGTCGTCGGCCGAGGTGTCCACCGCCTCGAACCCGCCGCTCTTGTCCGCGCAGCGCCGGCCGAGGTCGGTCGGCGCGTCGCCGCCGTAGGCGACGGTGGTCAGCCCCGGCACCCGGGCCGCGTCCAGCT
This sequence comes from Embleya sp. NPDC025285, assembly GCF_055558835.1. Lineage (NCBI taxonomy): Bacteria > Bacillati > Actinomycetota > Actinomycetes > Kitasatosporales > Streptomycetaceae > Embleya > Embleya sp. NPDC025285. Next base: position 96,984 of record NZ_JBVHLU010000007.1, on the reverse strand, counting down.
CCTCCAGGAAACGGTGGTCGCACAGCGCGACCGTGGGCGCGCTGATCTCGCACAGCGTGGTCAGCTCGTGCGCCCGAAGCAGCGGCATCGTGGTGACCACGACACCACCCGCCTTGAGTACGCCGAACCAGCAGGCGACCAGCCACGGGTTGTTCGGGCCGCGCAACAACACCCGGTTGCCCGGCACCACGCCGAGTTCCTCGGTCAGCACCCGGGCCACCTGATCGGCCCGAAGCAGCAGGTCACCGTACGTCCACTCGTCATCGAGCGTGACCAGACACCGCCGGTCGGGACCCAGTCGGCGCACGGTGTCGTCCAACAGCACCCGGGCGCAGTTGAGCCGAGTCGGGTAGCGCAATTCCGGCAATTCAAAACGCAGTTCGGGCCACAACTCGGCCGGTGGCAGTCGATCACGACAAAACGTGTCGACATGAGCGGAGGGAAACAGCTCCATGTGCGCGCACCTCATCCTGGTGTCAGCGGGAGTCGCGGAACCAGTATCTATCATTCCTGACGACAGTCAATGTAACGCGATAGTTCTTCGATCGGCAGAGTGCGCCTCGGGCGGGCGACGGGGTGGGCGCGGATCGCGTCCGAGGCGGGCTCGGGCCGGGTGGGATGGGTGGAGCCGTTGGGGCCGCGAGGGTAGGGAGGGTGGGGGCGGTGTCCACACCCGAGACTCCCCCGCCGCGGGCCGGCCTGCCCACCGCAGGTCGTCTCTCCGGGTGATCCGGACGGCCCCCCGATCGGTCGCCGGCGTGCGTTTGCGGGTCGCCGTACTGCCGTACCGGTGTCGTGGGGCCGGAGCAGGCAGGCCCGGACATGCGTCCGGCCCGCTCGGGGATGCCGAGCGGGCCGGGTGGGCAACGGGGGACGGGTGGACCGAGTGGCCTACTCGACCGTGACGGACTTGGCGAGGTTGCGGGGGCGGTCGATGTCCTCACCGAGGGCTCGGGCCGCGTGGTAGGCCAGCAGTTGAGTGGGGATCGTCAGCAGGATCGGGTCGAGTTCGGGTTCGTTGCGCGGGATGTCGATCCGGTCGGCTTCGAGGCCGCCGAGGTCCACTCCCGGGTGGGTGATCACGGTCAGCCGGCCGCCGCGCGCGCGGATCTCGTGTGCCGCCGCGAGATTGCGGCCGACCAGGCCGTCGTCCGGGATGATCGCCACCGTCGGCAGGTCGGCGTCGATCAGCGCGAGCGGACCGTGCTTGAGCTCGCTGCTCGGGTACGCCTCGGCGTGCCGGTAGGTGATCTCCTTGAACTTCTGCGCCGCCTCCCGCGCGACCGGGAAGCCCCGCACCCGGCCGATGAAGAACAGGCTGCGCGCGTGCGCGAGCCGCCGCCCCGCTTCGGCGATGGTCTGCTCGTCGGCCAGGATCTCGGCGATCTGGCCGGGCAGCGCCTGAAGGCCGGCCAGGATCCGCGCGCCGTCCACGTGCGACAGGTCGTGCACCCGACCGAGCGCCAGCGCCAACAGCGCGAAGCCCACCGACATGTGGGTCAGCGCCTTGGTCGAGGCCACCGAGACCTCGGGCCCCGCGTGCAGGTAGATGCCGCCGTCGCACTGCCGCGCGATGGACGAGCCGACCACGTTGACCAGGCCGACCACCCGACCACCCTTGCGCTGGATCTCGCGCACCGCGAACAACGTGTCGGCGGTCTCGCCGGACTGGCTGACCGCGACGTACAGCGTGTCCGGCTCGATCACCGGATTGCGGTAGCGGAACTCCGAGGCCGGTTCGGCGTCGGCGGGCACCCGGGCCAGGTCCTCGATCAGCCCGGCGCCCAACTGGCCCACGTAGTAGGCCGATCCGCACCCGAGCACCTTGACCCGACGGAACCCGCGCAGTTCGCGCAACTCCATCCGCAGTCCGTCCAGCCGGGCCGAGCCGAACCGGTCGTCGAGCCGCCCGCCCAGCATGCGCTCCACGGAGGAGGGCTGTTCGTGGATCTCCTTGTGCATGAAGTGCTCGTGGCCCGCGAGTTCGAGTTCCTCGACGGTGAGCTCGACCGTGGTGGGCGTCTTGGCGACGTCCTCGTGCTCACGGGTGAAGGTGCGGAAGCCGGTCGCGGTGACGCTCGCCAACTCGCCGTCCTCCAGGTGCACGACCGAACTGGTGTGCCGGACCAGGGCCGCGGCGTCGCTCGCGACGAACATCTCCCGCTCGCCGACCCCGATCACCAGCGGCGAGCCGTTCCGGGCCACCACGATCCGGTCCGGGGTCGCCGCGTCCACGACGGCGATCGCGTACGTCCCGGTCACCTGCGCGAGCGCGGCCACCACGGCCGCCTCCAGGGTGTCCTCGTTCGCCCGGGCGATCAGGTGCGCCAGCGCCTCGGTGTCGGTGTCGGAGGCCAGTTCGACCCCCTCCGCGGTGAGTCGGGCCCGCAACGCCGCCGCGTTGTCGATGATCCCGTTGTGCACGACCTGGATCCGGCCGTCCGCCGAAGCGTGCGGATGCGCGTTGGTCTCCGAGGGCACGCCGTGGGTGGCCCAGCGGGTGTGTCCGATGCCGACCCGGCCCGAGGTCTTGGCCGGCACGGCGGCCGCGAGCGCGTGGACGCGGCCCACCCGACGCACCACCTTGGCCGCGCCGCGCGCGCCCAGCACCGCGATGCCGGCCGAGTCGTAGCCTCGGTACTCCAGCCGGGCGAGTCCTTCGAGCAGGATGGGGGCGGCCTGCTGCGCGCCGATGTAGCCCACGATTCCGCACATGCTGCTGCGCTCCTTGCTCTTGGCAGGTCGGTCCGTTCGGCCGCGCCGGGCGGTCGAAGGGTCGGAGGTCGGTCCGTCGGGCACGTCGCGGGTCGCCGGCGAACGGGTCGGCCGAAGCGACCCGGTCGAGCCGGGGAACCCGGTCGGCCGGCGGAACCCGTCGGCTCAGCCGTAGATGACGCGCCGCAGTTGACGCTCGGTCAACTCGGGTGGCGCGACGAGGCGATCGGCGAGTTCGGCGGCGATCAGGCGGTAGATCTGCGCGTTGCGCTTGCCGTAGACCTTGTGGTGCCGATGCCGGCGCCGGACGTAGTCCTCGACCGGCTCGCGGTACCAGGCCAGCACGTCGTCGACGATCCGCGCCGCCTCCGAAGGAGAGAGCCCTGTCGTCGCCGCGATGCGCTCCACCAATTCGCCGTCAGCCACCCTCCGATCCTGGACCCGACCCGCCCGGACGGCAAGAATCTGCCCGAATTCGGGCAGATCCCGCCTCTGCGGCGGGCGAGAGCGCGCTCTCGACACCCGAACCGGTACGCCCTCGCCGGTCGACCCGTCGCGCGCGGGGGCGTGGCCTGGTCACTCCTGCCGCGAGCGCGACACCACATAACCCGCGTCCCGGTCGAAGCTCAGCACCGTGGCTCCGTGGTCGAGGAGCACGCCCAGGGTGTCCCGCAGGGCTGTGCGCCAGGCTCGGGACGTGGTCGGGTCGGTGCGGCGGAGGGATTCGATGTCCGGGGGGACCGCGATCAGTACCGTCTCGGCGTTCGTGCCGGTCGGAGCCGGTCGGCCGGCCCGTGTCGTCAGGGCCGACTCGGCGTTCGGGGGCGGCGGGGGCGGGGTCCAGTCGTGGCGCACGGCCGCTCGTACCCTCGGATCGTTCAGCTCCCAGGACACCAGGAGCCGGTCGCTCTCGTCACCGCTGTTGACGGTGTCCATCATGTCGCCGTAGAAGTCCGGCAGGTAGGACACCGGACGCGCGCCCAGCTTGGTCACGTTGAAGTGGGCGTTGCGACGGATCAGCGGGTCGTAGGTCCAGGTGATCCGGCGCAGCCCGCGCGCGAGGGCCCAGCCGCGCTGGTGCGTCTTGAGCGCGAAGCCCGCACCGCTCCCGGCCAGCGCGCCGGTGACGTGCGAGTGCAGCGTCTCGCCGATCGGCGCGCCCAGGAAGGCGACCGCCGCACCGACCATTCGACCGCCCCGATACGCCCCGGCTACGTAGTTCCCGGCGTACGTAAGCGCCCGCATCAACTCGACGGTCACCGGGAGGCCCTGCCCCGGCACGGCCGGCCAGATCCCGCCGTACAGGTGCTCGACGTCGCGAAACTCGTCGATCTCGCGCAGTTCGCGCACGTCCGGCTCGCCCACGTCCGGCTCGCCCACTCCCGGTGCACGCCCTCCCGGCTCGCGCACGCCCGGTTCACGCGCCTGCGAATCACCCATTCCAGCCGCACCGCCCCTCATCCCACATCTCGTCGTGTTTCGTCGTGCCCCTGGTGTGTTCGGCTACCCCTGGACGGCACCGCGCGAACGACCCGGGTCCCCTCCCGACCCCTTCGGTGACGCGCTTCACACGCAAACAATTCGACCGACCGATCACCGCTCGGCAAGATCTTTGCGTCTTCTGCCCCAAATCTCGCAAGGTACTTGCGTCCTGGAGGCGCCATTGGTGTGCTTATCGCACCCCACCCCACCCCCAGCCGCCCCACCCATCCGGCTACGACGGAGGCTTCCGTGCGCACAGATCAGGCTTCGCCTTCGCTTCCGGTCCCGGTGGCGCAGGACGCGCCCACGTCCTTCCCGGATGTCTCCCTCGACGACAAGTACACCGCCGAGCAGGGCCGGGTGCTGATCTCGGGTGTGCAGGCGCTGATCCGACTGACCCTGGAGCAGCGCCGTCTGGACATCGCGCGCGGCCTGGACACCCGGGTCTTCGTCAGCGGTTACCAGGGTTCGCCGCTGGGTGGCGTGGACCTGGAGATGGGTCGCGCCAAGCGCTGGCTGGACCCGGCCGGCGTGGTGTTCCAGGCGGGGTTGAACGAGGAACTGGCCGCGACCGCGGTCGCCGGGACGCAGCTCGTCGACCAGACCCCGGGCGCCCGGTACGCCGGCGTGACCGGATTCTGGTACGGCAAGAACCCGGGCCTGGACCGGGCCGCGGACGCGATCCGGCACGCGACGATGGCCGGTACCGCCCCGCTCGGCGGCGCCGTCGCGTGGATCGGCGACGACCCGGGCAGCAAGTCGTCGACGGTGCCCAGCTCTTGCGAGCCGATGATGGAAAGCCTGTCGATGCCGCTGCTCGCACCCGGCACGGTCGGCGAGATCGTCGAGTTCGGCCTGCACGCGGTGGCCATGTCCCGCGCGTGCGGCCTGTGGACCGGCCTGAAGATCGTCGCCGACATCGCCGACGCGTCGACCACGGTGGACGTGTCCGCGTGGGGCAAGGGCATCCCGGTCCCGGCGGCGACCAAGCGCGGCACGCTGCCCACCCTGGTCGGCCCGGCCGCGCTCGACGCCGAGCACGACCTGATCACCCGTCGGCTCGACCTGGCCCGCGCCTACGCCCGGGAGCACCGGCTCAACCGGATCGAGCGGGACGCCCCCGACGCCCGCCTCGGCATCCTCGCCGCGGGCGTGTCGTTCTCGGTGGTCCGCCGCGCGCTCGCCGACCTCGGCCTGGACGGGGACGACACACTCGGCGTCCGGCTGATCCGGATCGGCATGCCGTTCCCGCTGGACGACGCCGAACTGGCCGAACTCACCGACGGCCTGGACGAGGTGCTGGTCGTCGAGGACAAGGTGCCGTTCCTGGAGGCCCGCCTCAAGGAGGCGCTGTACCGTCGCCCGGACGCGCCGCGCATCGTCGGTCGCCGGGACGACACCGGTCGCCCGCTGCTCACCGCGCGTGGCACGCTCGGCGCGGACGACGTGGCCCGGGCCATCGCCGCGCGCATCGGCGTCGAGCGGCTGCCCGCGTCCGCGACCGCGTACCTGGCCACCCTCGCCCCCCGGCGCCCGTCGCGGATCGCGCTGCCGATGTTGGCCTCGCGCACCCCGTACTTTTGTTCCGGTTGTCCGCACAACGCCTCCACCCGCACCGCCGACGACACCCTGGTCGGCGTCGGCATCGGCTGCCACGTGATGATCGCGCTGGACGGCAAGGGCCGAGGGCATCAGCTCGGGCTGACCCAGATGGGCGGCGAGGGCGCGCAGTGGATCGGCCTGATGCCGTTCACCGACGACAAGCACTTCGTGCAGAACCTCGGCGACGGCACCTTCCACCACTCCGGGTCGCTGGCGATCCGGGCCGCCGTCGCGGCCGGCGCCAAGATGACCTACAAGCTGCTGTACAACGACGCGGTCGCGATGACCGGCGGCCAGAAGGCCGAAGGGCGGCTGGACGTACCGGCGTTGACCCGCTGGCTCGCGGTCGAGGGGGTGCGCCGGGTGGTGGTCACCACCGACGACCCGCGCGGCTACCGCGGAGTTCGGCTCGACCCGATCGCCACTGTCCGCCACCGTGACGAACTCTCCGATGTCGAGCGTGAGTTGGCCGCCCTCGATGGCGTCACTGTGCTGATCCACGACGACCGGTGCGCGGCCGAGGAGCGCCGGCTGCGCAAGCGTGGGCAGTTGCCGACCCCGGCCGAGAAGGTGGTCGTCAACGAGCGGGTGTGCGAGGGCTGCGGCGACTGCGGGGACAAGTCCTCGTGCCTGTCGGTGCAGCCGGTGGACACCGAGTTCGGCCGCAAGACGCACATCCACCAGGGCTCGTGCAACTCGGACTTCAGTTGCCTGAACGGCGACTGCCCGTCCTTCCTGCTGGTCGAGCCGGGCACCCGCAAGGCCCGGAGCATACCTGCCCTGCCGCTGGAACCGGCGCTGCCCGCGCGTCGGGTCACCGACGCCGACCTGCTGGTGCGGATGCCCGGGATCGGTGGCACCGGCGTGGTGACCGTGTCCTCGATCCTGCAGATGGCAGCCCACCTGGACGGGCTGTACGCGGCCGGCCTCGAGCAGACCGGCCTGGCCCAGAAGGGCGGCCCGGTGGTGTCCGACCTGCGCATCTCGAACCGGCCGATCGACGGCGCGCTGCGCGCCTCGCGGGCCGGCGCGGACGTGCTGATCGGCTTCGACCTGCTCGGCACGGCGGCCGCGAGCAACCTGGCCACCGCCGACCCGGAGCGCACCGTCGCCGTGGTCAACACCGCGATCGTGCCGACCGCCGCGATGGTCACCAACCAGATCGCGCTGCCCGGTTCACCGACCGAGACGCTGGAGCGCATCGACGCGGCGACCAGGCGCGCCGAGAACCTGTACCTGGACGCGCTGGGCCTGTCCGAGGCGCTGTTCGCCGACCACATGCCGGCCAACATGATCCTGATCGGCGCCGCGTTCCAGCACGGCTGCCTGCCGCTGAGCGCGAGTGCGATCGAGCGGGCGATCACCCTCAACGGCGCGGCCGTGGACAAGAACCTGGCGGCGTTCCGCTGGGGTCGGGCGATGGCCGTGGACCCGGCCGCGGTACTGGCCGCCGCCGTCGAGGCGCCGCCGCGCGCGGTGGTCGAGGTCGACGCGGCCTCGGCCGCGCTGGCCGACGGCTCGGGCGGCGAGGCCGAGCTGCGCGAGGTGCTGGGCACCCGGATCGCCGACCTGACGGGCTACCAGGACGCGGCCTACGCCCGCCGGTACGCCGACGACGTGCGCGCGGTCCGGACCCTGGCGATCGAGCGGGCCGGCGCGCCGGCGGGTGAGCGCGTCGCGGTGGCGTACGCGCGGGCACTGCACCACCTGATGGCCTACAAGGACGAGTACGAGGTGGCCCGCCTGCACCTGGACCCGGTCGAACAGGCCCGTCGGGACGCCGAGTTCGGCCCGGACGCGGCGGTCTCGGTGCTGCTGCACCCGCCGGTGCTGCGCTACCTGGGGATGAAGCGCAAGATCCGGCTGCGCCGCACGGCGGTGCCGGCCTTCCGGGCCCTGCGCGCCGCGCGCGGCCTGCGCGGGACCCGCCTGGACGTGTTCGGCTACGCCGAGGTGCGTCGGGTCGAGCGCGAACTGGTGCCGCAGTACCGGAACCTGGTCCGGGCCGCGCTGCGCGAGCTGTCCGCCGCCAACGTGGACGCGGTGGTGGCGCTGGTCGCGCTGCCCGAGTCGATCCGCGGCTACGAGGAGATCAAGCTCGCCCGGGTCGCCGAGTACCGCACGGCGGCGCGCACCGCGCTGGCCGAACTGACCGCGCCCGCCCCGGTCGACAGGGCCGCCGACCCCGCGCTCGTCTGGGCCGGCTGAACCGCTTCCCGCCTCGGCCGGCCCCTCGGGGCCGGCCTTCCCTCCCCCGACACCCCCGACACCCTCGACTTCCGGAGCAGCCGTGACCGTCGACCGCCTCCTGCCCACTCGGGACGCCGAGGACCTGCTCGATCTCACCCGTACCGTCGCGGATCGCGAGCTGGCACCCATCGCCGCGCGCTACGAACGTGACGAGACCTACCCCGAGGGGTTGTTCGGCATCCTGGGCGAGGTGGGCCTGCTGGGTCTGCCGTACGCCGAGGAGGACGGCGGCAGCGGCCAGCCCTACGAGGTCTACCTCCAGGTCCTGGAGGAACTGGCCGCGCGCTGGGCGGCGGTGGCGGTCGCCACCAGCGTGCACACGCTGGCCTGCTTCCCGGTGGCCACCTACGGCACGCCCGAGCAGCGCGAGCGGTGGTTGCCGCGGATGCTGGAGGGCCGGTTGATCGGCGGGTACAGCCTGTCCGAACCGCACGCGGGCTCGGACGCGGCCGCGATCGTCTGCAAGGCGCGCCCGGTCGCCGACGGGTATCGGATCAACGGCACCAAGGCGTGGATCACGCACGGCGGAAAGGCTGACTTCTACGCTCTGTTCGCCCGGACCGGCGAGGGCAGTCGGGGCATCTCGTGCTTCCTGGCGCCGGGCGCGGCCGAGGGGCTGGAATTCGGTCGGCCCGAGGAGAAGATGGGCCTGAACGCGGTGCCCACGACCAACGCGTTCTGGGACGGCGCGATCCTGGGCCGGGACCGCCTGATCGGGGCCGAGGGCCAGGGGTTGGCGATCGCGTTGAGCGCGCTGGACTCGGGCCGGTTGGGCATCGCTGCGTGCGCGACGGGATTGGCCCAGGCCGCGTTGGACGCGGCGGTCGAGTACGCCAACGAACGCACCACGTTCGGCCGTCGGATCGTCGACCACCAGGGTCTGGGCTTCCTGCTCGCCGACATGGCCGCCGCCGTCGACTCCGCACGCGCGACCTACCTGGACGCGGCCCGCCGCCGCGACCTGGGCCGTCCGTACAGTCGCCAGGCCAGCGTCGCGAAGCTGGTCGCCACCGACGCGGCGATGAAGGTCACCACGGACGCGGTCCAGGTGTTCGGCGGATGCGGCTACACCCGCGAGTTCCCGGTCGAGCGCTACATGCGCGAGGCCAAGATCATGCAGATCTTCGAGGGCACCAACCAGATCCAACGCATGGTCATCGCCCGGCAGTTCGCCCGGGCCGCGAAGGAGTAGGCCGATGCCCGCGAAGAACGCGGCGCGCTAGGGGCGCGCTCCGACGGTCGCCCCGACGGTGGCCTGGAGTGCGGGCAGGTAGCCCTGGCTCTGGCCCGCGCCGTTGGGGTGGTAGGACTCGTCGATGGGCAGCTTGATGCCGTTGATCCAGGGGTTCGAGCCGCATACGCCGTGTCCGGCGAAGCGGTTGCGCACGTCGGCGTAGTCGGCGTTCGCCGCACCGGCCCGCCCTCGGGTGATGTCGGCCAGGGTGTCGGCGGCCTGGTTGAGGATGGTGCGCTTGTAGGTGCTCATGCCCAGGAAGCACCCGCCGAGTTCGAACAGGCGCGGGTAACCGAGCACGACCAGCCGCGCGTTGGGCGCGCGGTTGCGGATCTGCGCGTACGTGGCGTCCAGGTCGGCGGGGAGCTTCGTCGTCGCGTAGGTCTTCGCCTTGTCCACGGCGACCGAGCAGTCGTTTTCCGAGCCCAGCACGCAGGACTTGACGGTGTCGACGAACCCGGCGTCGTTGCCGCCGATGCTGATGGTCACCAGGGTGGTCGCGGAGTTCAGCACGGACAGTTGGCCCGCGCGGACGTCGGCGGTCTTGGCGCCGGAGCAGGCGACGAAGGCGAAGCCGCCGCCCGGGTGGCTGTTGTTCCACAGGGCCGGGTAGGAGTTGGCGCTGCGCTTGCAGGCGCCGCTGTCGGGCAGGTAGTTGCCCGCGCCGACACCGGCGCTGTACGAGTCGCCCAGGGCCGCGTAGTTCGACGCGGAGGCGGCATGGGCGGTCGGCGTGACGAATGCGGTCCCGGCGGCGACGGTGACGGCCACGACCGTCGCGGACAGGGTGCGAGGCAGCGAGAGCACGAGTGGACTCCTCGGCGGACGTGGGGACGTCGGCGGAGGCATCGACGGAAGTTGCGCTGTCCGAACCCGATGACCCGTCGGGATGCCGAGCCGGAACGCCCGTTCGCGGTCCGGATCTTCCGCAGTCGTCGCCCTTGGTGCTCGGATGGGGTCCCTCATCGTCCCGTGCCGAAATCACCCCTGCATAGGCGGATTTCGGCCCCGACCGCCGACCCCGGCAATGTTCACCGGCCGGCCGCTCGGCGTTCTCGCGGGAATATCCAAGCCGCGCCTCAGCGACGGGTCAGGTCCGGGCGCAGCCGTTGCCAGGTCGGGTGGCGGAGTCGGCCGGCGGTGGTCCAGCCGGAGACGGTGACCTCGGCGACCAGGCGGGGTTCGACCCACTGCGCGCCGGGGATGTCGGCGAATCCGGCGAAGGGCGAGTCGGCACGGGTCAACGCGCCCAGGTATTCCCCGAGTTCGCCGCGCTCGGCGGCGGTCAGACCGTCCTCCACCGTGCCGACGAAGCGCAGCCCGTCCGGTGCGTCGACGCCCACGAGCAGGCTGCCCGGGAGGCCGCGCAGGTCGCCTCGGCCCTCGACCCAGCCGCCGATGACCACGTCGTGCGTCTCGATGTGCTTGGCCTTGATCCAGTCCGGGGAGCGGCGCCCGGGCTGGTAGTCCGAGGCCAGCCGTTTGCCCACGATGCCCTCGTACCCGTGGTGCAGGCTCGTCGCCCACGCGTGCTGCACGTCGCCCTCGCTCCATTCGGGCGTGGACCACCGGGGGCCGGCCAGGTCCAGGCTCTCCAGGAGCATCCGGCGCTCGCGGTACGGGGTGGGCAGCAGCGAGCGGCCGTCCAGGTACATCACGTCGAAGAGCATCAGGTGCACCGGCGCGTCCATGGTCAGCCGGGCCACCTTGCGCGGGTTCACCACGCCCATCCGCCGTCGGAGCAGTTCGAGGTCGGGGCGCCCGCGATCGTCGAGCACCACGATCTCGCCATCGAGCACGGCCTGCCGCTGTCCGTGCTGCTCGCCGAGGCCGGCCAGCTCGGGATAGGTGCGGGTGACGTCCTCGCCCTCGCTCGAGACCAGCCGTACGGTCCGGTCCCCCGCGCAGTACGCCACCGTGCGGGCGCCGTCCCAGTTGACCTCGAAGCCCCAGTCGAGGTCGTAGCCCGCCCCGGGCAGCGGCGCGGCGGTGGCCAGCATCGGCTGAATCTCGGGCAGTACGGCGTGAACTTGATCCTGACCGGCCATGCCTCGATCATCGGCGGGCCGCATCGCCGCCGCCGGCGGAGCGTGCACCGTGTTTCGTACACGCGTTCGATCCGGCGCTCGCCGGCCCCCGTGTCCCGGACCGGTACGCCGGTCGAGACCGGGAGCCATTCGAGCGAGCGCCTCGGGCGGCGGTCCGCCGACGGGGGCACTCCGGGTCGCTCAGGCCCGGGAGCGGCCCGTCACCGCCGCGACCGCGGCGGCGATGCGCGCGGTGACCTCAGCCTGGTGATCGGTCAGGTAGAAGTGACCTCCGGAAAAGGTGTGCAGGGCGAATGTGCCGATCGTGTGTTCGCGCCAGGACATCGCCTCGTCGAGGGTGACCTTCGGGTCGCTGTCTCCGATCAGCACCGTGATCGGGCACTCCAGCGGGTTCGCGGAAGCGCACTTGTACGTCTCGATCGCGCGGTAGTCGGCGCGCAGTGCGGGCAGCACCATGCGCAGCACCTCCTCGTCCGCCAGGATGCTCGCGTCCGTGCCGCTCATCGAGCGCAGTTCGGCGGCCAGCCCCGCGTCGTCCAGGAGGTGGAGCCGCTCGTCGCGCCCCCGGTCCGGGGCCCGGCGGCCGGAGGCGATCAGCGCGGCGGGCGGCACCCGCAACCGGCGGGCCACCTCGTAGCCGAGGATCGCGCCCATGCTGTGGCCGAACAGGATCAGCGGACTCCGCTCGTCCAGCCACGGATCCAGGGCCTCGGTGATCCGGTCCGCCAGGGTGTCGATGTCGTCGATGAGCGGTTCGGCGCGCCGATCCTGGCGCCCCGGGTACTGCACGCCGAGCACCTCGGCCCGACCCTCGAGCGCCGCCGACAGCGGAAACCAGAAGCTCGCCGATCCACCCGCGTGCGGCAGGGCGACCAGGCGCGGCAGCGGTTTCGCGGCCGGATGGAATCGGCGGATCCAGGCATCCGAGACGGCGGAGGCGGTAGTCATGTGACGGGTTCCTTCCCGATCGTCGCTGTTGATCATCGCTGCACGGTGCCGGCCGGCTACCCGGCGAGCGAGTCGGTCCGCGTGCCCCGCGGCTCCACCCCGGTGAGCACGGCGTGCTGTACCTCGCGCAACGCCCGGGACGGCTCCAGGCCCAGGACCTCGCGCAGCGCTCCCCGCGTGCCCTGGTACACCGCGAGCGCGTCGCCGCGCCGGCCGCAGTGGTTGAGCGCGACCATCAGGTGCCGGGCGAAGTTCTCGTGCAGCGGATACTCGGCGGTCAGCGCGTACAGCCGCGCGACGCTCTCCCGATAGCGGCCGAGCGCGAGGTTGGCCTCGATCAGCATTTCCAGGCACTCCAGCCGGGACGCGTCCAGCCGCGCGGCGTGCGCGCGCACGATCGGCCCCTGGGCGACGCCCGCGTACGCGGGCCCCCGCCACAGGTCGAGCGCGCTCGTGAAGGTCTCCGCCGCCTCGTGCCGCCGCCCGGCGCACAGTCCCGCCCGGCCTCGGTCGACCAGGCCGTGGAACGCGTCCGCGTCCAGCCGGTCCGGTCCCGCGTGCAGCACGTAGCCGCCCGCGCAGGTGGCCAACGGGCCGTGCCGCGCGGGCCCCTGGGCGCCGAGCATCGCCCGCAGCCGGGAAACGTACACGTGCACCGTGGACTTGGCCCGCTGCGGTCCGGCGTCGGGCCAGATCTCGGCCACGATCTGCTCGACGGTCAGCAATTGGCCCCGCCGCGCGAGCAGGGCGGCCAGGAGGGTCTCCGGCTTGGGCGCCGCGATCGTGCGCGGCTCATGGCCGTCGACGATCCGCACGGGGCCGAGAATCTCGTACCGCAACGGCTCTTCCCTCTCTTTGACGGTCGGGTCTTGCGCTCTCCGGCGGTCCGGTCTTGCTTCCTGACGACGGTGACATACGCCGGGCGTGTGGCGTACCCCTGACCGACCCCTACGCGACCTTGCGCGGGACTTGCGTGCGGGTCGGACCACGCCGTGTCGGCCTTCCCAGCGCACCGCGAACCCGCTTATGGTCGATCGATGAGCACTGCCCGTTTGCCCGAGCGCGCGCTGTACGCAGTCAGCGACCTGCATTCCGCGATCCCGTCCAACCGCGTACTCGTCGAGGGCATCCGGCCCGGAACCGACGAGGACTGGATCCTGGTCGCGGGTGACGTGGCCGAGCACATCGAGGAGACCCAAGCGACCCTTCGGCTGCTCGCCGAGCGTTTCGCGCGCGTGGTGTGGGTCCCGGGAAACCACGAGTTGTGGTCCACACCGGATGATCCGGTGCAACTGCGCGGCGAGCGGCGCTACCGCCATCTGGTGGCGATGTGCCGGGAGTTGGGCGTGCTCACCCCCGAGGACCCGTTCCCGGTCTGGGACGGTCCGGGCGGTCGGGTCACCGTGGCACCGTTGTTCGTGCTCTACGACTACACCTGGCGCCCGCCCGGCACGACCACACAGCAGGAGGCGCTGGACGCCGCGTACGCCGCGGGCGTGGTGTGCAGCGACGAGTTCATGCTGCACCCCGACCCCTATCCGACCCGAGGCGAGTGGTGCCGGGCCCGGGTGGCGTACAGCGAGGGCCGACTCGCGGCGGCGGCCGATCCGGACGCGCCGCTGTTGCTGGTCAATCACTTCCCGCTGGTCCGGCAGCCCACGGACGTGTTGTGGTACCCGGAGTTCGCGCAGTGGTGCGGCACCGACCTCACCGCCGACTGGCATCGCCGCTTCCCGACCGCCGCCGTCGTCTACGGCCACCTGCACATCCCGCGCACCACGTGGTACGACGGGGTGCGCTTCGAGGAGGTCTCGCTCGGCTATCCGCGCGAGCGCAAGAACGGGCTGCGCCGGCCGATCCCGCGCCGGATCGTGCCCGCCGAGACCGCCGACACCTCCCGTACGGACCAACAGGCGGGCGCCCGATGACCGCCGCGCGTCCCGTCGACCGGACGCTGATCGCCCGCGTGCTGCCGCCCGAGGTGTTCGCCGAGGAGTCCTTCGACGACCCCGACGGGCCGCCGCTGTTCCCGGCCGAGGAGGCGCTGCTCGCCAAGGCGGTGGACAAGCGCCGCCGCGAGTTCACCACCGTACGGCGCTGCGCTCGCCGCGCGTTGGCCCGGATGGGTGTCCCCGCCGCACCGCTGCTGCCGGGGTTGCGCGGCGCGCCCGGGTGGCCGGCGGGCGTGGTCGGCAGCATGACGCACTGCGCCGGGTACCGTGCCGCGGCCGTCGCCGATCGGGCCGTGCTGCTCACCCTGGGCATCGACGCCGAACCGGCACTGCCGCTGCCCGAGGGGGTGTTGACGACCGTCTCGTCCGAGACCGAGCGCAAGCACCTGCTCGACCTGGCCGCCGCTCGACCCGAGATCGCCTGGGATCGGCTGTTGTTCAGCGCCAAGGAGTCGGTCTACAAGGCGTGGTTCCCGCTCACCGAACGGTGGTTGGACTTCGCCGAGGCCGAGGTCGAGTTCGATCCGGTGGCCGGCACGTTCGCCGCCCGGCTGTTGATCGAGGACCGACCGCTGGACGGGTTCGCCGGTCGCTGGCAGGTCGACGCGGGCATCGCACTGACCACGATCGCGGTGGCCCGCTAGGGCCTGTCCGCAGTCCCCCACCGCGTTCCACGGATCGGGGCGGGCCGTCGGCCGCGCCCCGATCCGCGCGTTTCTCACTCCCGGGCGAAGCGCACCACGTTGTCCGCCGTGGGCCGCCACGCCCGGGCGAACTCCTCCGGCAGGTCGATCCGGTCCAGGATCGGATGCCGGGGCACCGAGACCCGGTACTTGATCCGCCAGCCCCGCGGCGTGCGTTCGAGGATGTCGTAGTAGTCCCCGCCGTGCACCTCGCCGTCGGTCAGCGTGGCGATGTACCGGCTGCGGGCCCGCACCGTGCCGCCCGCGTCCACCAACAGCACCGTGTCCAGCGTCTGGTGGTCGGGTGTGTCCGGGCTGCGTCGACCGGTGAACTGCCGGGCCGAGGCCAGGCCGTCGATCGTGTAGCCATTGCCGATGGTGTTCTCGATCACCGCGTCGTCGGTGAACACCCGGTCCAGCTCGCCGATGTCGTCGTTGTCGAAGACGTGCGCGAACAGCGCGAGGGTGTCGTGGATGCCCGCGACGTCCTCGGCGGTCAGCCTCGCCGCGCCGGCGGTCACGGTGCGACCACCTCGGAAAGCCGTACCGGAAGCGGGAATTCCGCCTTGGGCACGCCCGCGCCGGCCTGCCGGGGGGCGCGCGGCAGGCTCAGTCGGTAGGCGATCCGCCAGCCGTGTGGAGTCTCCCGCAGGATGTCCAGGAACTCGCCGCCGGTCAGCCGGCCCGCCGGGTTGATCCCGATGTACCGGCTGCGGGCCTGGACCTGCCCGTGCCCGTCCACCTCGACGGTGGTGTTGAGCGTGTGGTGGTCCGGCGTCGCCGCGCTCTTGCCCCGGGTGTACTCGGCGAACTCGGCGATGCCCCGGAAGGATCGCGGCGCGCCGACGCCGATCTCGACCACGACGTCCTCGGTGAACACGAGATCGAGCCCGGCCACGTCCCCGTTGTCGAAGACGTGCGCGAACAGCGCGAGTGTGCGGTGGATCTCGGCGAGATCCACCGGGGACAGTACCTTCGTCATGAATTTCCCAGCCTCGAAGTGGTGTTGTGCTCGCGACGTGCCGTGGTGGTGGAGCGGTCAGCCGGGCAGACCGGCCGCCCAGTCCACGATCGTCGCCGCCGTCAGGTCGGCGTGGTCCTCCAGCACGGTGAAGTGGTCACCGGTGATCCCGATCAGGTCGTGCGGCAGCGGCCAGTACGCCCGCCAGTCCCACCGGCCCTCGGGATCGATCACCGTGCCCCGTACCGGGGTCTGCGCCTGGGCGACCAGGGTCGGGGTCGCGATCGGCTGCGGCTTCCAATCGGCGAACAGCCGCTGATACCGGCCCATCGTGGTGAGGTTGGTGTCGTTCAGGGTCATGTCGTACTGCGCGACCCGGCCGAGCATGCCCTCGATCATCGCGGGCAGCCACCAGTCCATGCCCGGGACCAGCGCGGTGTCGATCGGGAACGTGTCGATCAGTCCCAGTCCGACCGGGCGCACCCCCTCGGCCTCCAATCGGCGGGTCACCTCGTGCGCGATGCAACCGCCCATCGAACGCCCCACCACGATGAACGGCCGCTCGCCCACGGCCGCCCGCACACTCTCCAGATGAATCTGGATCAGGGTGTCGGCGTGCTCGGGCAGCGACTCCTCCGCCGCGAAGCCCGGTGTCCGGAGCACGAACACGTCCCGCTCGCCCTGGAACACCTGCCCGAACCGGGCGTATTCGTGCGGTCCGGAGATCGCGCTCACCGACGGGAAGCACACGATGGCGGGCCCCGTGTCGCCGGTGGCCAACCGCAGCACCGGCTTGGCGTGCCGGTCGCGCTCGGCCGGCGGGAAGGACGGACGCAGGCCCGCCGAGGCCATGATCACCTCGGCCGCGGTGTTGTACTTGCCGGCCGCGCAGAGCTGGACGTAGAAGGAGGCCAGCGCGCCCTTGGCCACCTCGGTGGGCGCGGCATCCGAAGCCGGCGCCGGCGCCGGGGACGTGCCCTGTTCGGCCAGTTCGGCGTCCAGATGCAGGGCGAGGCCGCGCGGGGTGGGGTGCGCGATCGTGACCGTGGCGGGCAGCCGGAGACCGGTCGCCGCGGACAGCCGGTTGCGCAGTTCCACGGCGGTCAGCGAGTCCAGGCCGACCTCGAGGAACGCCTGTTCGGCGTCCACCGATTCGTCGTCCGCGTGGCCGAGCACGACGCCCAGTTCGGCACGCACCAGATCCACCAGGATCTCGACCCGCTCCCCCTCGGACCCCGCCGCGAGCCGCTGCGCGAACGCCGATGCGGTGCTCGCCGGCGCCGAGCGCACCGCCCGCCGGGTGCGCCGTACGGCTGCCGAGCCGGGTACGTCCGCATCCGCCGAGGCCCGCGACCGGGTGCCGCCGCCGGCCGGCAGGCCGCCGGGCACCGGGCGGGAGATCAGCGACCCGACCGACAACACCGGCGCGCCCCGCTCGTCCGCGGCCTCCAGGGAGACCGCGTCCGGACCGGCGAACGCGAGTCGCACCCGCAGCCGCACCGCGCCGGTCGCGTGCAGCCGCACACCGCTCCAGGCGTAGGCCAGGCTCGTCCCGGCCTGCTCACCGGCGGCCGCGGCCCGCCGCACGGCCTCGACCACCGCGATGTGCAGCGCCGCGTCCAGCAGCGCCGGATGCACACCGAACCGCGGTGCGTCCTCGGCCTGCTCCGGGGCCAGCGCGACGTCGGCGAACAGGGCGTCCTCGCCGCGCCACGCGGCCTGTAGGCCCTGGAAGACCGGGCCGTAGTCGATCCCTGCGGCGACGAGCACGTCGTAGGCGTCCTCGACCGGGACCTCGACCCCGTCGACGGGCGGCCAGTCGCCGAAGGCGAACGCGGCGTCCGTCCCGGCGTCGACCTCGGCCGTCTCCGGCGCCAGGAAGCCGCCCGCGTGCCGGGCCCAGTCCGCGTCGTCCGGCGCGTCCTCGGCCCGCGAGAACACCGCGAACCGGCGCCGCCCGTCCTCGGCCGCCGCGCCCACCGCGACCTGAAGGTGCACGGCCGTGTCCGGGTCGGTCAGGATCAGCGGCGCCTCGATCACGAGTTCGTCAACCGTGCCCAGGCCCACCTCGTCACCGGCCCGCAGCGCGAGTTCCAGGAAGGCGGACGCCGGCAACAACACCGTGTCGCGCACCGCGTGGTCGGCCAGCCACGGATGCGAACGCACCGAGATCCGCCCGGTCAGCAACACGTCGTCGCCGTCGCCGGCACGCACGGCAGCGCCCAGGAGCGGGTGTTCGACCGGGCGCAGGCCCAGCGACGCGGGCCCGGCCGTCGGATCGGCCGGAATCTGCCGCCAGTAGCGCTTGCGCTGGAACGCGTAGGTGGGCAAGTCGACGCGGCTGGGTTGGTGTTCGGCGAAGGCCGTGCCCCAGTCGACGGACACCCCACGCACCCACAACTCGGCGAGCGAGGTGTACAGGCGCTGCGCGCCGCCCTGGTCGCGGCGCAACGTGCCGACCACGACCGGACTTTCCCGACCCGCGTCCTCCAGCGTCGCCTCGATCGCGGCGGTCAGCACCGGATGCGGGCTCACCTCGACGAACACCCCGTGCCCGGATGCCGCCAACCCCCGGGTCGCCTCCTCGAACCGGACCGTCTCACGCAGGTTGGTCGCCCAGTACGCGCCGTCCATCCCGGTCGTGTCCAACCAGTCGCCGGTCACCGTCGACCACAGCGGCACCGACCCGGACGCCGGCGCGATCGCCGCCAGATCCTCGGTGATGTGTGCCCGGATCTGCTCCACCTGGGCCGAGTGCGACGCGTAGTCCACCGGAATCAGGCGGGCCCGGCCACCCTCGGCCGTCACCGCCGCGACCAGCTCCTCCAGCGCGTCCGGCTCTCCGGAGACCACCACCTGCCCCGGACCGTTCACGGCCGCGACCGAGATCCGCCCGTCCCACGCGCCGATCCGCGCGCGGACGTCCGGCTCGGCCAGCGCCACCGAGGCCATCCCACCGCGCCCGGACAACGCGACGATCGCCCGACTCCGCAGCGCCACCACCCGGGCGCCGTCCTCCAGGGACAATCCGCCGGCCACCACCGCCGCCGCGATCTCCCCCTGCGAATGGCCCACGACCGCGTCCGGGACCACCCCGAACGAGCGCCACACTTCGGCCAGCGACACCAGCACCGCCCACAACACCGGCTGGACCACATCCACCCGGTCCAGGGACGGCGCGCCCTCGGCGCCGGTGAGCACATCGATCGGCGACCAGTCCACGAACGGCTCGAGCGCCTTCGCGCACTCCGCGAAAGCCGCCGCGAACAGCGGTGACTGGTCGTACAGCTCCGCCGCCATCCCGGTCCACTGCGAACCTTGGCCGGGAAAGACGAACACGGTCCGGCCCACCGGTCCGGCCGACCCGGTGACCACGCCGGCCACCGACTCGGCGCGCAGCACCGCGCCCAGACCCGCGACCAGTCGGCTCCGGTCGCCGAGCACGACGGCGCGCTCCCCGAACGCGGCCCTGGTGGCCACCAGCGAGAAGCCCACATCCACGGTCGCGGGTGACGGGTCGGCGCCGAGCCGATCCGCCAGGCGACCCGCCTGCGCGCGCAAGGCGTCCGGGGTCTTCGCCGACAACACCCACGGCAGTACGGCGGGCTCCGGCGCGTCGTTGTGCTCGGCGACCTCCGGCTCCGATTCCGGGAGTTCCAGGATCACGTGCGCGTTGGTGCCGCTCACCCCGAACGCGGACACCGCCGCCCGACGCGGGCGGTCCGCCTGCGGCCAGGGCCGAGCCTCGGTCAGCAGCCGCACCCCGCCCGAGGACCAGTCCACGTGCGGCGTCGGCTCCTCGGCGTGCAGCGTCCTCGGCAACACGCCGTGGCGCAGTGCCTGGACCATCTTGATCACACCCGCGACACCGGCCGCGGCCTGCGCGTGGCCGATGTTGGACTTCAACGAACCCAGCCACAGCGGCCGTTCGGCCGGGCGGTCCCGGCCGTACGTGGCCAGCAGGGCCTGCGCCTCGATCGGGTCGCCCAGGGTGGTCCCGGTCCCGTGCGCCTCCACCACGTCCACGTCGCCCGCCGCCAGCTCGGCGTTGGCCAGCGCCTCGCGGATCACCCGCTGTTGGGCCGGGCCGTTCGGCGCGGTCAGACCGTTCGAGGCGCCGTCCTGGTTGACCGCGCTGCCGCGCACCACGGCGAGCACCCGATGACCCAGGCGCTCGGCGTCCGAGAGGCGTTCCAGGATCAGTACGCCGACCCCCTCGGCCCACCCGGTGCCGTCCGCCGACGCGGCGAACGCCTTGCACCGGCCGTCCACGGACAACCCGCGCTGCCGGGAGAACTCGACGTAGCCCATCGGCGACGCCATCACCGTGGCGCCGCCCGCGAGCGCGAGATCGCACTCGCCCGAGCGCAGCGACTGCGCCGCCAGATGCAGCGCCACCAACGACGACGAGCACGCGGTGTCCACCGTCACCGCGGGCCCCTCGAACCCGAAGGTGTAGGAGATCCGCCCGGACGCCACGCTGCCCAGCGTCCCGGTGCCCAGGTAGCCCTCCAACTCCTGCGGAACGCGGTCCGGGGCCGGCGCGTAATCTATCCCGGCGATTCCGGTGAACACCGAGGTCCGGCTGCGGCGCAGGCTCGTGACGTCGATCCCGGCCCGCTCGAACGCGTCCCACGCGGTCTCCAGGAGCAGCCGCTGCTGGGGGTCGGTGGCCAACGCCTCGCGGGGCGAGATACCGAAGAACGCCGCGTCGAAGTCCCCGGCGTCCGGCAGGAAGGAGCCCGCCGTCGTGTAGGTGGTGCCGGGCCGGTCGGGGTCCGGGTCGTACAGGTCTCGCAGGTCCCAGCCCCGATCGGTGGGGGCCTCACCAACCGCGTCCGTCCCGGATTCGACCAGCCGCCACAGGTCTTCGGGCGAGCCGACGCCACCGGGCAGCCGGCAGGCCATCCCGACGATCGCGATCGGCTCGCGCCGGCTCGCCTCGATCTCGTGCACCCGTTTCCGGGCCTGGCGGACATCGGCCAGCGCGCGCTTGAGGTATCCCCGGAGCTTGTCTTCGTCCGACATGGAACTGCCTTTCCTGGTGGGTTCGGTGGTCCGGGGGGTCAGAAGGATTCGACGTTGCCGTCGAGCAGGCCGAACAGTTCCTCGTCGCTGGCGGTGTCCAGATCGATCTCGTCCGAGTCGGCCGGTGCCGAACCGGAACCGACCGAGGGGTCGGCCCACTTGGTCGCGAGCACCCGCAGCCGGTCGAGGATCGCCAACCGCTGGGCGGAGTCGCCGAGGTCCGCCGACAGTGCGGCGTCCAGCCGGTCGAGTTCCTCCAGCGCGGACGGCAGCGGGCGGCCCGGGATCGTGCTCGCCGGTCGGTCTGCGAGCAACTCGGCGACGAACGCGGCGACCTCGGCCGGGGTCGGGTAGTCGAAGATCAGCGTGGCCGGCAGTTGCAGGCCCGAACCGGTGTTCAACCGGTTGCGCAGCTCCACGGCGGTCAGCGAGTCGAAGCCGAGTTCGCGGAAGGCACGTTCGGGCTCGACCGCGACCGGGTCGCCGTGGCCGAGCACGACGGCGGTCTCGGTGCGTACGAATTCCAGCACCACACCCTCGCGTTCGGCCGCTCCCAGGCCCGCGAGGCGGTCGGGGAGTGTGGGCGCCGCGTCCTCGACGGGCCCCCCGCCGGCCTCGCTCGGCAGGCCGAGCGCACCCGCGCCGCCCCGCGCGGTCCGGCTCCCGTCGAGCCAATAGCGCTCGTGCTGGAACGCGTACGTGGGCAACTGCACCCGGCGTGGCCGATACCCCGCGTAGGCCGCGCTCCAGTCGACGTCGATGCCGCGCACCCACAACTGGGCGAGCGAGGTATACAGGCGCCGCGCACCGCCCTGGTCGCGGCGCAGCGTACCGACCACGAGCGAGCGCTTCGTCTCGGCGGCCTCCAGGGTCTCCTGGATCGCCGCCACCAGCACCGGGTGCGGGCTCACCTCGACGAAGACCCCGTGCCCGGAGGCCGCCAGGGCTCGCGTGGCCTCCTCGAACCGCACGGTCTCCCGCAGATTGCCCGCCCAGTAGCCGGCATCCATCGACGCGGTGTCCAGCCACTCGCCGGTGACGGTCGACAGGATCGGCACCGTCCCGGACACCGGCGCGATATCGGCCAGATCGGTGACGATCCGGTCCCGAATCTCGTCCACCTGGGCCGAGTGCGACGCGTAGTCCACCGGGATCACCCGAGCCCGGCCACCCTCGGCCGTCACCGAGGCGACCAGTTCGGCGAGCAGTTCAGGCTCGCCGGACACCACCACCTGACCGGGACCGTTGACGGCGGCGATCGACACCCGCCCGCCCCAGCTCGCGATCCGCGCCCGCACATCCGCCTCGGGCAGCGCCACCGACGCCATTCCACCGCGTCCGGACAAGGCCACGATCGCCTTGCTTCGCAGCGCAACCACCCGCGCGCCGTCCGCCAACGACAACCCGCCCGCGACCACCGCCGCCGCGATCTCGCCCTGCGAATGGCCCACGACCGCGTCCGGGAGCACGCCGTACGAACGCCACACCTCGGCCAGCGAGACCAGGACCGCCCACAACACGGGCTGGACCACGTCCACTCGATCCAACGACGGCGCGCCCTCGACACCGGTCAGCACATCGGTGGCCGACCAGTCGACGAACGGTTCGAGCGCCTTCGCGCACTCGCCGAATCGGGACGCGAACACAGGTGACTGGCCGTAGAGTTCGGCTGCCATTCCGGCCCACTGCGAGCCCTGCCCGGGAAAGACGAACACCGTCCTGCCGAGCGTGCCCGCCGCCGATCCGGTCACCACGCCGGCGGCCGAGTCGCCTCGGGTCAGCGCGGCCAGGCCCTCGGTCAGCGACGCCCGTTCGCCGATCACCACCGCGCGCTCTTCGAGCACGGCCCGGGTGCCGATCAGGGCCGAGCCGACGTCCACCGGATCCGGGCCGCTCGCGAGGAGGTCGGCCAGTCGTTCGGCCTGTGCGCGCAGCGCCGGGACCCGCTTGGCGGACACGATCCAGGGCAGCACCGCGTCGGGGTGCGCGTCGCCCGGGTCGGGCTCGACCTCCGCCGGCGGCTGCTCCAGGATCACGTGCGCGTTGGTGCCGCTGACCCCGAACGAGGAGACCCCCGCTCGGCGGGGCCGCCCGGTCTCCGGCCACGGCTGGGCCTGCGTCAGCAGCCGCACCGCGCCCGCCGACCAATCCACGTGCGGCGTCGGCTCGTCCACATGCAACGTCCTGGGCAACACCCCGTGCCGCAGCGCCTCCACCATCTTGATCACACCCGCCACACCGGCAGCCGCCTGCGCGTGCCCGATATTCGACTTCAACGACCCCAACCAGAGGGGTCGTTCCACCGGTCGGCCCTGCCCGTACGTCGCGATCAACGCCTGCGCCTCGATCGGATCACCCAACGTCGTACCCGTCCCGTGCGCCTCGACCGCGTCCACCTCACCGGCGGCCAGCCCGGAGTTGGCCAGGGCCTGACGGATCACCCGCTGCTGGGACGGGCCGTTCGGCGCCGTCAGACCGTTCGAGGCACCGTCCTGATTGACCGCGCTCCCCCGCACCACCGCGAGCACCCGATGCCCGTTGCGCCGCGCGTCCGACAACCGTTCGAGCAACAACATGCCGATGCCCTCGGCCCAGCCGACGCCGTCGGCGGCGCCGGCGAACGCCTTGCAGCGCCCGTCCACGGACAGGCCGCGCTGCCGGGAGAATTCGGTGAAGGCGCCCGGTGAGGCCATCACCGCGACGCCGCCCGCGACCGCGAGGTCGCTCTCGCCCAGCCGCAACGACTGCGCGGCCAGGTGCAGCGTGACCAGCGAGGACGAGCACGCGGTGTCGATGGTGACCGCCGGGCCCTCGAAGCCGAACGAGTAGGAGATCCGGCCGGACGCGACGCTGCCGGCGTTGCCGTTGCCGACGTAACCCTCCAGTGCGCTGGGCACGTTGCCCGGGTGCGGCGCGTAGTCGTGGTACATCACGCCGGCGAACACTCCGGTCCGGCTGCCGCGCAGCGTGGTCGGGTCGATGCCGGCCCGCTCGATCACCTCCCACGTGGTCTCCAGGAGCAGCCGCTGCTGGGGGTCGGTGGCCAGCGCCTCGCGCGGTGAGATCTCGAAGAACCCCGCGTCGAACTCGGCGGCGTCGTAGAGGAAGCCGCCGTGGCGGGTGTACGACTTGCCGGCCGCCTCGGGGTCCGGGTCGAACAGGTCCTCGACGTCCCAGCCGCGATCGGTGGGGAACTCGCCCACCGCGTCGGTGCCGGATTCGACCAGCCGCCACAGGTCGTCCGAGGAGGCCACGCCACCCGGGAGCCGGCAGGCCATGCCGACGATCACGATCGGGTCGTCTGCCGTCGCGGCGAGCCCGCTCGCCGGCGCCGGCACCGGCGCGGCGTGCGTGTCCGGCAGATCGCCGAGCAGTGCGCCGCGCAGGTGGTCGGCCAGCGCGCCCGGGGTCGGGTGGTCGAAGACCAAGGTCGCGGGCAGCCGCAGGCCGGTGGCGGTGTTGAGCCGGTTCCGCAGTTCGACCGCGGTGAGCGAGTCCATGCCCAGGTCGCTGAACGCGCGTCGGACGCCGACCGCCTCGGGGTCCGCGCCCAGTACGCCCGCGACCTCGGTGCGGACCAGGTCGAGCAGTGCCTGCTCGCGCTCGGCCGCGCCCAGCGCGGCCAACCGCTGCCCGAGCGAGGCCGGTCCGGCCGTCTTGACGGCCTGCCGTCGGCCCGGCCGCACGAGGCCGCGCAGCAACGCGGGAACCGTCTCCGGCCGGGCTCGCAGGCCCGCCAGGTCCAGCGGCGCCGGCACCAGCACGGCCCGGTCGATCCCGCTCGGGCCGCCGTCCGGCCGCACGGCCAGGTCGAACAGGCGCAGCCCGGCGGCCGAGCCCAACGCGCGGATCCCGGCCCGGGCCGCGCGGAGCCGGTCCGCCTCGGCCAGGTGCGCGGTCATCCCGCCCGCCTCGGCCCACATGCCCCACGCCAACGACACCGCGGGCAGCCCGAGCACCCGGCGTCGGACGGCGAGCGCGTCCAGGAAGCTGTTGGCGGCGGCGTAGTTGCCCTGCCCGGGGCCGCCCAGGGTGGCCGCCACCGAGGAGAACAGCACGAAGCCGGCCAGGTCCTGATGCCGGGTCAACTCGTGCAGATGCCAGGCCGCGTCGGCTTTCGGCCGCAGTACCGCCGCCAGCCGCTCGGGGGTGAGCGCGTCGAGCACACCGTCGTCGATGACACCCGCCGCGTGCACGACGGCGGTCAGCGGATAGGCCGCAGGCACACCGGCGATCAGCGCGGCCAGCGCCTCGCGGTCCGCCACGTCCGCCGCCGCCACGGTGACCCGCGCGCCGAGCGCGGTCAGTTCGGCGACCAGGTCGGCCGCGCCCGGGGTGTCCGGGCCCCGACGGCCGGTCAGCAGCAGCCGGCGCATGCCGTGTTCGGCGACCAGGTGTCGGGCGAGCAGCGCGCCGAGCACGCCGACACCACCGGTCACCAGGACGGTGCCCTCGGGGTCCCAGCCGCGCACCTCGCGCGGATCGAGCGCCGCGGCCCGGCGCAGGCGCGGCGCGTACGGCGCTCCCGCGCGGATCGCCAGTTGCGGTTCGTCGGCGGCGAGCGCGCTCGCGTGGGCCGCGCCGAGCACGGCGTGTGAGGCGGGTTCCTCGTCCAGGTCGATCAGCACGATTCGGCCCGGCTGTTCGGACTGGGCGGAGCGGACCAGACCGGCCACCGCCGCGCCGGTCGGATCCGGTACGTCGCCCTCGGTCACCGCGAAGGCGCCGCGGGTGAGCACCAGGACACGTTCGGCGTCGCCTTGGAGCTGCGCCAACACCCGCGCGGTCTCCCGGTGTACGGCGGCGAGTGTGTCCTCGGCGGCCTCGACCGTCACCACGAGCGTTCCGTCGGCGAGCCGCATGCCGTCCGTGCCGAGTGCGATCACCGGGGCCGGCGAGCCCGGTGCGTCGACCACCACGTGGTCGACCCAGGCGAGTTCGAACAGCGCGTCCGTATCCGCCGCCTGCGACCCCTCCAGCTGATCCGCCGTCACCAGCCGTGTGGCCAGCGTGTCGATCGACACCACCGGTGCGCCGCCTGCGTCGGTGGCCGTCAAGGTCAGCTCGCCGGGCCCGGTCACCGAGATCCGGATCCGGAGCGTGGTGGCGCTGGAGGCGTGCAGTCGCACGCCGTTCCACACGAACGGCAGCCGGCGCCCTTCCGTGTCCCGCGATTCGTCCAGGCCGTCCAGGGAGGCGACGTGCAGCGCCGCGTCGAGCAGTGCCGGGTGGATGCCGAACAGGGCTGCGTCGGCGTGTTGTTCGGCGGGCAGTTCGGCTTCGGCGAGGATCTCGTCGCCCAGCCGCCAGGCGGCCCGCAGGCCCTGGAACGCCGGGCCGTAGTCGATCCCGGCCTCGGCGAGCGTGGCATACGCCCGGCTCACGTCGATCGCCGTCGTGCCCGCCGGCGGCCACACCTCGCCCGCGGCGCCATCGGTCCGCGTCCGGTCCTCGGCGGCGGCCAGGAAGCCGACCGCGTGCCGCGTCCACGGCGCGTCCGACTCGGCGTCCTCGGGCCGGGCGTACACGGCGATCGGCCGTCGGTCGCCGCGATCGTCCTCGGGGCCGTCGACGACGACCTGGAGATGTACCGCGTCCCGCTCACGCAGGATCAGCGGAGTCTCGATCACCAACTCGTCGACGGTGTCCAGGCCGACCTCGTCGCCGGCCCGGATCGCGGCCTCCACGAAGGCTGTTCCGGGCACCAGGACCGAACCGAGCACGACGTGCGCGGCCAGCCACGGGTGGGTGCGCACCGACAGTCGCCCGGTCAGCAGCACCGCGTGTGATCCGTCGTCCGCCGCCGCGCCCCGGCCGGTGGCCACCCGCAACGAGGCGGCCAGGAGCGGGTGATCGGCGGTGGCCAGCCCCAGGCCGGCTGCGTTCCCGGCCGTCGTGGCGGGTTGCTCGATCCAGAAGCGTCGGTGCTGGAAGGGGTACGTGGGCAGGTCGACCCGGCGTGCGCCGGAACCGGCGTACAGCGCGGCCCAGTCCACGTCGGCGCCGTGCGTGTGGGCGGTGCCGAGTGCGAGCAGCGCGGTGTCCGCCTCCGGCCGATCCCGGCGCAGCGCCGCCGCGAAGGCGGGCGGGTGGTCGCTCGCGGGCGCGTCGGCCAGGCTGTCCTGGGCCATCGCGGTGAGCACGCCGTCCGGGCCGAGTTCGAGATATGTGGTGACGCCGGCCGTCGCGAGGTGTGCGATCACGTCCCGGAAGCGGACCGCGTTGCGCACGTGCGCGACCCAGTGGCCCGGGTCGCCCAGTTCCTCGATCCCGGCCGGTCGCCCGGTGAGGTTGGAGACCACCGGGACGCGTGGCGCGCGATAGGTCAGCGTGGCGGCGACGCGCTCGAACTCGGCGAGCATCCCGGTCATCAGCGGCGAGTGGAACGCGTGGCTGACCCGCAGTCGTTTGGTCTTGCGGCCCTGTGCGGCGAAGCCGGCGGCGATCTCCAGGGCCGCGTCGGCGTCGCCGGAGAGCACGATCGAGCGCGGGCCGTTGATCGCCGCGATGCCCACCTCGTGCTCGCGCCCGGCCAGCGCGGCGGTGACCTCCTCCTCGCTCGCCTGCACCGCGATCATCGCGCCGGTGGTGGGCATCGCCTGCATCAGCCGGGCCCGGGCCGCCACGAGTGTGGCCGCGTCCGCGACGGTGAGCACGTCCGCCACGTGCGCGGCGGTGAGTTCGCCGAGCGAGTGCCCGGTGACGAAGTCCGGCCGCAGGCCCCACGACGCGTACAACCGGTACAGCGCGACCTCGATCGCGAACAGCGCCGGCTGCGCGTACACGGTCCGGTCCAGGTGTTCGGCGGCGCCCTCGGCGACGCCGAACACCACATCGCGCAGCGGGTACGGGACGTGACCTGCCAGCTCGCCGTCCAGCGCGTGCGCCACCTCGTCGAACGCGGCGGCGAACACCGGATAGGCGTCATACAGTTCACGGCCCATGCCGACGCGCTGGCTGCCCTGTCCGGTGAACAGGTAGGCGAGCGGCCCGGATCCGGCGGCCGAGCCCCGGACCAGGGTCGGGGCCGGCGTGTCGGCGGCGAGCGCGTCGAGGCCGGCCAGGAAGCCGGCCAGGCCGGTCGGCGTGTCGGCGCCCGCGACCAGCACGGCGCGCTCGTCGAACCGGGCCCGGCCGGCGGCCAGCGAGTAGCCGATGTCCACGACATCGGTCGCCTTGACCGCCGCGCCTCGTACGTGTGCCGCGAGCCGGGCCGCCTGCGCGCGCAGCGCGGCCGGCGTCCGGGCCGAGAGCAGCCAGGGCGCGGCGGCGAGCGTGCCCTCGCGCTCCTCCTCCGCCGCGGTGGTCGCCGCGACGGCTTCCGGCTGCTCCAGGATCAGGTGTGCGTTGGTCCCGCTCGCGCCGAACGCCGAGATGCCGACCCGGCGCGGACGTCCGGTCTCCGGCCAGGGCGTGGCCTGCGTCAACAGCCGCACCGCGCCCGCCGACCAGTCCACGTGCGGGGTCGGCTCGTCCACGTGCAGCGTCCTGGGCAGCACGCCGTGTCGCATCGCCTCGATCATCTTGATCACGCCGACGATTCCGGCGGCGGCCTGGGTGTGTCCGATGTTGGACTTGGCCGAGCCGATCCACAGCGGTCGATCCTCGGGGCGGTCCTTGCCGTAGGTCGCGATCAGCGCCTGCGCCTCGATCGGGTCGCCCAGCGTGGTCCCGGTGCCGTGCGCCTCGACCGCGTCGATGTCGGCCGCGCTCAACCGGGCGTTGCGCAGTGCCTGCCGGATCACCCGCTGCTGGGACGGGCCGTTCGGCGCGGTCAGACCGTTGGAGGCGCCGTCCTGATTGACCGCGCTGCCCCGCAACACGGCCAGCACGCGATGGCCCAACCGCCGTGCGTCCGCCAGCCGTTCGACCAGCACCAGACCGGTGCCCTCGGACCATCCGGTGCCGTCCGCCGCGCCCGCGAACGCCTTGCAGCGGCCGTCCGGGGCCAGGCCGCGCTGCCGGGAGAACTCGACGAAGCCCAGCGGCGAGGCCATCAGTGTCACGCCGCCGGCGAGCGCGAGATCGCATTCGCCGCTGCGCAGCGAGTGTGCCGCCAGGTGCAGCGCGACCAGCGAGGACGAGCACGCGGTGTCCACGGTGACCGCCGGGCCCTCGAAGCCGAACGAGTAGGCGATCCGCCCGGACGCCACGCTTGCCGCGTTGCCGTTGCCGATGTAGCCGCCGACCTCGTCGGGCACCTCGCTCAGCCGGGCCGCGTAGTCCTGCCCGTTGAGGCCGGCGAAGACCCCGGTCCGGCTGCCCGCGAGCGTGGTCGGGTCGATGCCGACTCGTTCGAAGAGCTCCCAGGCGGTCTCCAGGAGCAGCCGGTGTTGCGGGTCGGTGGCCAGCGCCTCGCGGGGCGAGATGCCGAAGAACTCGGCGTCGAACCCGGCGATGTCGGACAGGAACGCGCCCTTGCGGGTATACGACTTGCCTGGTCGATCGGGGTCCGGATCGTACAACTCCTCGACGTCCCAGCCTCGGTCCTCGGGGAAGTCGCCGACCACGTCGACCCCTTCGGCCAGGATGCGCCACAACTCCTCGGGCGACTCGGCGCCGCCGGGCAGCCGGCACGCCGCCGAGACGATCGCGATCGGCTCGGGCGTCGGGTTCTGCGCCTCCTTGAGCCGTTCCCGGGTCTCGTGCAGCTCGACGGTGAGCCGCTTGAGCAGGTGGCGGATCTGCTGGTCGCTCATTGTGGTTGTGCCTTTCGCATGGACCGACAAGTCAGGAGATGCCGAACTGCTTGCCGATGAATTCGATGAGCTCGTCGTCGGTGGCCGAGTCGATCTCGTCGGCGATGCCTTCGAGTTCGCTACCGGGCGACTCCGGAGCGGGTGCCGCGCCGGCGGCCCAGCGTGCGGCGATCTCGGCGAGCCGGACCGCGGTCGCCTCGTGTTCGGCCGGATCGGCGGCCGCGTGCGCGAGGAGCGCTTCCAGGCGGTCGATCTCGGCCCGGATGGCGTCGGCGCTCGGAACCACCCGCGGCAGCAGCTCGCCGTGCAGGAATTCGGCGAGCGCGTTGGGCGTGGGGTAGTCGAAGACCAGCGTCGCGGGCAACCGCAGACCCGTCTCGGCGGTCAGCCGATTGCGCAGCTCCACCGCCGTGAGCGAGTCGAACCCCTGGTCCCGGAAAGGCTTCCCGGCCGCCACCGCGTCGGCGGAGGCGTGCCCGTGCACGATCGCCGCCCGGGTCCGGACCAACCGCACCAGATGTGGTCGGCGCTCCTCCTCGGCCAGTTCGGCGAGTGTCGCGATCAGCCTGGTCGCGGCCGTCTCGGGTGAGGTCGACGCCGAATCCGTTGCCGATCCCGAGGCCGTCGCCGAAGCCGCGGGCGCGCGCAGGAGTTCGGCGACCAACGGGTGCGGCCGGTCGCGGAACAGCACGTCCCAGTCGATGTCGCAGACCGTCAGGTGGCTCTCGTCCGCGTCCAGGATCTGCCCGAGCGCCTCGACCGCGAGGGCCGGATCGAGCATGGTCAGGCCCTGACGGCCGAGGCGCTCCTCGATCTCCGGCGCGGCGATCCCGCCGCCGGCCCAGTGCCCCCAGGACACCGAGGTCGCGGGCAGCCCGTCGGCCCGACGACGTGCGGCGAGCGCGTCCAGATAGGCGTTCCCGGGCGCGTAGTTGCCCTGGCCGGCGACCCCGCACAGTCCGGCCACCGAGGAGAACAGCACGAACGCCGACAGGTCGGCGTCCCGGGTGAGTTCGTCGAGATGCCGGGCGCCGTCCACCTTGACCCGCGCCACCCGCTGCTGCTGCTCCGGGGTCAGTTCGCCGATCACCGCGTCGTCCAGGATCGCCGCCGCGTGCAGCACGGCGGTCAGCGGGAACTCCGCCGGGATCGCGGCCAGTACGTCGGCCAGCGCGTCCCGGTCGCCCACGTCGCACGACGCGAAGGACACCCGCGCGCCCGCCGCGGCGACGTCCTCGGCCAGTCGATCGGCGCCGGGCGCGTCCGCGCCGGTACGGCTGACCAGCAGCACGTGCTCGGCCCCGCGCGCCGCGACCCAGCGGGCCACATGCCCGCCCAGCGCCCCGGTCCCACCGGTCACCAACACCGTGCCGGACGGCCGCCAGGTCCCGGCCGGCCGGGCGGCCCCGAGCGGCGCGCGAACCAGCCTGCGGCCCCAGGCCCCGGTCGGCCGCACCGCGACGTCCCGCTCGTCCACCGCGCCGGCCAGCACCGCCACCAGGCGGGCCCAGGCCGGTGCCTCGGCGTCCGTGCCGGGATACGCGCTCGGCAGGTCGATCAATCCGCCCCACGAACGCGGATTCTCGGCCGCGACGACCCCGCCGAAGCCCCACACCTGCGCCTGCTCGGGTACCCGGACCGGGTCCGCCGCACCGACCGTCACCGCGCCGCTGGTCACCGCCCACAGCGGTGCCACCACACCCGCGTCGTCCAGGGCCTGGACCAGGGCGACGGTCGCCGCCGTCCCCCACGGCACCGCGTCGAACCCGGCCGCGGTGCCGTCGGCCAGTGCCAACAGCGAGAGCACACCCGCGACCGGTCCTGGCTGTGCCGCGGCCAGGTCCCGCAGCGCCGCCCGCTCACCCCGGTCGCGAGCGACGGGAACACGCTCCACCCGGGCACCGGCGGCGGTCAGCAGCGGGGTCAGAAAGTCCGCCCACCCGCGGGCGGCCTCCTCCTCGGGCACCACGAGCAGCCAGGTCCCGGACAGGTTCCCGATCCCGGTCCCGGCGACCGGACGCCACACGATCCTGTGCCGCCACGCGTCGAGGGTGGCTCCCGAGCGCCGACGGTCCCACCACGACGACAACGCGGGCAACACCGCGCCCAACGACTCCGCCGAGGTCTGCGTACCCAGCGCCTGGGCCAGGCCCGCCTGGTCACCGCTCTCCACGAGCGACCAGAACGCCGCGTCGATCGTGTCCACCACCCCCGTGGCCGTACCCGCGCCGGTCGTCGAACCGGCCGGGCCCGGGGTGTCGAGCCAGTAGCGCTTGCGCTCGAAGGGATAGGTGGGCAGCTCGACCCGACGCGGCCGGGTCCCGGCGAACGCGGCGGTCCAGTCCACCGCGACGCCGCGCACGAAGGCTTCGGCGAGCGAGATGTACAGGCGCTGCGCGCCGCCCTGGTCGCGGCGCAGTGTGCCGACCACGACCGGATTCTCCAAACCCTCCTCGTCCAGCGTCGCCTCGATCGCGGCGGTCAGCACCGGATGCGGGCTCACCTCCACGAACACGCCGTGGCCGGTGGCGGCGAGACCTCGGGTGGCTTCCTCGAAGCGCACCGTCTCGCGCAGGTTGGTCGCCCAGTAGGCGCCGTCCATCGCGGCCGTGTCCAACCAGTCCCCGGTGACCGTCGACCAGATCGGGATCGTCCCGGACACCGGTGCGATCTTGGCCAACTCGGCCACGATCTCCGCCCGGATTTCCTCGACGTGCGCCGAATGCGACGCGTAGTCCACCGGGATGAGCCGGGCCCGGCCGCCCTGGCCGGTGACCGCCGCTACCAACTCGGCCAACGCTTCCGGCTCGCCGGAGACCACCACCTGGCCGGGGCCGTTCACGGCCGCGACCGAGATCCGCCCGTCCCAGCCGGCGATCCGCTCGCGGACCACCACGATCGGCTCGGCCACCGACGCCATCCCGCCGCGCCCGGACAGCGCGACGATCGCCCGACTCCGCAGCGCCACCACCCGTGCTCCGTCGGCCAGGGACAGTCCGCCGGCCACCACGGCCGCCGCGATCTCGCCCTGCGAGTGGCCGACCAGCGCGTCCGGCGCCACCCCGAAGGAACGCCACACCTCGGCCAGCGACACCAACACCGCCCACAACACCGGCTGGAGCACATCCACCCGATCCAACGACGGCGCACCCTCGACACCGGTCAACACCTCGACCGGCGACCAGTCCACGAACTCAGCCAGGGCCGCCGCGCACTCGTCGAAGCGGGCCGCGAACACCGCCGATTGGCTGAGGAGTTCGGCCGCCATACCGGTCCATTGCGAGCCCTGGCCCGGGAACACGAACACGGTTTTGCCCACCGGTCCGGCCGTCCCGGTCACCACGCCCGCCGCACTCTCGCCACGTGCCACCGCGTCCAGGCCGAACGCCCAGCCGGTCGTGTCCCCGACCAGCACGGCCCGTTCCGCGAACAACGCCCGCGAGGTGAGCAGCGAGAACCCCGCGCCCACCGGATCCTCGTCCAGTGCGCCGCGCACCCGACCGGCCTGCGCCCGCAGCGCGTCCGGAGTCCGGCCGGACAGGACCCACGGGAGCACGGCCGGGGCGGCCACGAGCGGCTCCTCGACGCGCACCTCCGCAGGGGGCTCCGGGAGTTCGAGGATCACGTGCGCGTTCGTGCCGCTCACCCCGAACGCCGACACCGCCGCTCGGCGGGGCCGCCCGGTCTCCGGCCACGGATGGGCCTGCGTCAGCAGCCGCACCGCGCCCGCCGACCAATCCACGTGCGGCGTCGGCTCGTCCACATGCAACGTCCTGGGCAACACCCCGTGCCGCAGCGCCTCCACCATCTTGATCACACCCGCCACACCGGCAGCCGCCTGCGCGTGCCCGATATTCGACTTCAACGACCCCAACCACAAAGGCCGTTCGACCGGCCGACCCTGCCCGTACGTCGCGATCAACGCCTGCGCCTCGATCGGATCCCCCAACGTCGTACCCGTCCCGTGCGCCTCGACGACGTCCACGTCCGCCGCCGTGACACCCGCGTCGGCGAGCGCCCGGCGGATCACCCGCTGCTGGGACGGGCCGTTCGGCGCGGTCAGACCGTTCGAGGCGCCGTCCTGGTTGACCGCGCTGCCCCGCAGCACCGCGAGCACCCGATGCCCGTTGCGCCGCGCGTCCGACAACCGTTCGAGCAGGACGAGTCCGACGCCCTCGGCCCAGCCCGTACCGTCGGCGGCGCCGGCGAACGCCTTGCAGCGCCCGTCCACGGACAGCCCACGCTGCCGGGAGAACTCGACGAACATGCCCGGCGTGGCCATCACGGCCACGCCGCCGGCGAGCGCGAGGTCGCTCTCCCCGGTGCGCAACGACTGGGCGGCCAGATGCATGGCCACCAGTGACGACGAGCACGCGGTGTCCACCGTGACCGCGGGACCCTCGAAGCCGAACGAGTAGGAGATCCGACCGGACGCGACACTGCCCGCGCTCCCGGTGCCGAGATAGCCCTCCAGGCCCTCGGGCGCCTCGGTCAGGCCGCGCCCGTAGTCGTGACCGGCCATGCCGGCGAACACGCCGGTCCGGCTCCCGATCAGCGTGTCCGGGTTGATCCCGGCCCGCTCGAACGCCTCCCACGCGGTCTCCAGGAGCAGCCGCTGCTGCGGGTCCATGGCCAGCGCCTCGCGCGGCGAGATGCCGAAGAACGCGCTGTCGAACCCGGTCGCGTCGGACAGGAAGGCACCCGCACGGGTGTACGACGTGCCCACCCGGTCCGGATCCGGGTCGTACAGGCCATCGATGTCCCATCCCCGGTCGGTGGGGAACTCGCCGACGGCATCCGTACCGGCCTCCACGAGCCGCCACAGGTCGGCGGGCGAACTCACCCCACCGGGAAGGCGGCAGGCCATCCCGACGATCACGATCGGATCGTCGGCGTCCGCCCGAGCCGCCGCGCCGGTGGCGGCCGTCGTCTCGGTCTCGCCGACGCCACCGACGTCGCCGAAGATCTCACCGCGCAGGAATTCGGCGAGCGCGTTGGGCGTGGGATAGTCGAAGACCAGCGTCGCGGGCAGCCGCAGACCCGTCTCGGCGGTCAGCCGATTGCGCAGCTCCACCGCCGTCAGCGAATCGAACCCCTGGTCCCGGAACGGCTTCCCGGGATCCACGGCGGCGGCGCCGCGGTGGCCCTGGACCACCGCCGCCTGGGTACGCACCGCCTCGACCAGGAAGCGCAGCCGGTCGGCCGAGCCCAGCCCGGTCAACCGGGTCGCGAAGGTGTCGCCGCCGGCCTCGGCGAGTGCGGGCGCGGACGCGGCGGGATCCGGGCCCTTCGCGCCGAGCAGTTCGGCGACCAGCGGCGCGCGCCGATCCCGGAACAACACGTCCCAGTCGATGTCGCACACCGTCAGATGCGACTCGTCCGCGTCGAGCACCCGGCCCAGCACCCGGATGGCCGCATCCGGGTCGAGCATCCGCAACCCCTGTCGGGTCAGCCGCTGTTCGACCTCGGGAGCGGCGATCCCGCCACCGGCCCAGTGGCCCCACGAGATCGCCGTCGCGGGCAGCCCGGCGGCGCGGCGCCGGGCGGCCAGCGCGTCGAGGTGCGCGTTGCCGGGCGCGTAGTTGCCCTGGCCGGGCACGCCGCAGATGCCCGCGAGCGAGGAGAACAACACGAACGCGGACAGGTCGAGGTCGCGGGTGAGTTCGTCCAGGTGGCGGGCGCCGTCCACCTTGACCCGCAACACACGGTCGAGTTGATCGAGGGTCAGGTCGGCGATCACCGCGTCGTCGAGCACCGCCGCCGCGTGCACGACGGCGGTGAGCGGGAATTGTGCGGGGACGCCTGCGAGTACGTCCGCCAGCGCGGTGCGGTCGCCGACGTCGCAGGCCGCGAAGGACACCCTGGCGCCGGACGCCTCCAGGTCCGCCGCGAGGGCCGGTGCGTCCGGGGCCTCGGCCCCCGACCTGCTCACCAGCAGCACGTGTTCGGCGCCGCGCGCCGCGACCCAGCGGGCCACGTGCCCGCCCAGTGCTCCGGTGCCGCCGGTGACCAGCACGGTCCCGGACGGCTGCCACGATCCGGCCGAGGAGCCGGCCGCGTGTGGTGCCCGGACCAGCCTGCGGGCCCACGTCGCCGCGCCGCGGATCGCGATCTCGCTCTCCCCCGCCGCGCCGGACAACACGGCGCTCAGCCGTGTGGCCGCCGCGTCCGCCGGCAGCGCGTCCGGAATGTCGATCAAACCGCCCCACAGGTCGGGGAGTTCGGCCGCGGCAATGCCGCCGAAGCCCCACACCTGGGCCTGTTCCGGCACCCGGACGGGGTCGTCCGCGTCCACCGAGACCGCACCGCCCGTGACCGCCCACACCGGAGCGTGCACGTCCGCGTCGCCCAGGCCCTGGACCAGCGCCAGTGTCGCCGCCGCGCCCCACGGCACCGCCGGGTACGCGGTGACCGACCCTTCGGCCAGGGCGAGCAGCGACACGATCCCGGTCACCGGCTCCCCGGCGGCGCCGGCGGCCTCCGCGAGCAGCGCGCGCAGCGCGGCGCGATCCGCCTGTTCACGGCCCACCACGACGGGCACCACCCGAGCCCCGAAGGATGCCAGGGCGGTATCGAACCACCGGGCCACCGGGCCGGAGGCCGACCCCTCCGGAAGCGCCAGCAGCCAGGTGCCGGTGAGCCGCTCACCGCCCTCCGCGCCCGCCACCGGCCGCCAGACGATGCGATGCCGCCAGGCATCCGTGCCGGCATCGGAACGGCGCCGGTCCCACCACGAGGACAGGGCCGGCAACACCGCGCCGAGCGGCTCGGCCAGATCGCCGTCGACGTCGCCCAGCGCGGCGGACAGACCCGCGCGGTCGCCGCCCTCGACGAGGTCCCAGAAGGCCGCGTCGACCGCCACCGCGGCGGGCGGCGTGTACTCGCCGGTGTCCAGCCAGAACCGCTCACGCTGGAACGCGTAGGTCGGCAGGGACACCCGCTCGACCGCCCCCGCCTCGAACGCGACGTCCCACGCGACCGGTACACCGCGCACGAACGCCTCGGCCAGCGAGGTGTGCAACCGGAGCAGATCGCCCTGATCGCGGCGCAGCGTGCCGACCACGACGGTGTCGGCCGCGCCGATCTCCTCCAGCGTGTCCTGGATCGCGGCGGTCAGCACGGGATGCGGGCTCACCTCGACGAACACGCCGTGATCGGCGTCCGCGAGCGCGCGCACGGCCTCCGCGAACCGCACGGTCTCGCGCAGATTCGTCGCCCAGTACCCACCGTCCAGTTCGGCGGTGTCGATCCACGCGCCGGTCACCGTCGACCAGAGCGGGATCGTCCCCGAGGTCGGCGCGATCGCGGCCAGGTCGGCGACGATGCGCGCGCGGATCTCCTCCACCTGGGCCGAGTGCGACGCGTAGTCCACCGGGATCACCCGGGCCCGACCGCCCTCCGCGGTCACCGCGGCGACCAGTTCCTCCAGCGCGTCCGGCGCGCCCGAGACCACCACCTGACCCGGGCCGTTGACCGCCGCGACGGAGATCCGCCCGTCCCAACCGGCGATACGCGCCCGGGCCTCGGGCTCGGCCAGCGCCACCGAGGCCATCCCGCCCCGTCCGGACAGCGCGAGGATCGCCCGACTGCGCAGCGCGACCACCGTGGCCCCGTCCTCCAGGGACAACCCGCCGGCCACCACCGCGGCCGCGATCTCGCCCTGCGAGTGACCGACGAGCGCGTCCGGGACGACCCCGTACGCCCGCCACACCTCGGCCAGCGACACCAGCACCGCCCACAACACCGGCTGGACCACGTCCACCCGATCCAACGACGGCGCGCCCTCGTCACCGGTCAACACCTCGACCGGCGACCAATCCACGTGCGCTTCCAGCGCCTTCGCGCACTCGTCGAACCGTGCCGTGAACACCGGCGACTGGGCGTACAGGTCGGCGGCCATCCCGGCCCACTGCGAGCCCTGTCCGGGAAAGACGAACACGGTCCTCCCGGCCGCGTCCGCCGTGCCGGTGACCACGCCCGGTGCCGATTCGCCACGTGTCAACGCGCCCAGCCCGGAGGTCAGCGCGGCCCGATCCGCGCCCACTACGACCGCCCGCTCGCCGAAGACCGAGCGCGCGGAGGCCAGTGAGAAGCCCACCTCGGCGGCGTCGATCGCGGGGGCGGCGTCGAGTCGCTCGCCCAGTCGAGCGGCCTGGGCTCGAAGTGCCCGCGGCGACTTGGCGGAGAGCACCCACGGGGTCGACGGTGCGGGCGCCGGCGGCGGAACCGGCCGCGAGTCGCGATCCTCGTCCGGGAGTTCCAGGATCACGTGCGCGTTGGTGCCACTCACCCCGAACGCGGACACCGCCGCGCGGCGCGGCGCGGCCGTCTCCGGCCACGACCGGGCCTCGGTCAGCAGCCGTACCCCGCCCGAGGACCAGTCCACGTGTGTGGTGGGTTCGTCCACGTGCAGGGTCTTGGGCAGTACGCCGTGCCGCAGCGCCTGGACCATCTTGATCACGCCGGCCACGCCCGCCGCGGCCTGCGCGTGGCCGATGTTGGACTTCAACGAACCCAGCCACAACGGCCGTTCCGGCGCCCGGTCCCGGCCGTAGGTGGCCAGCAGCGCCTGCGCCTCGATCGGGTCGCCGAGCCGGGTGCCGGTGCCGTGTGCCTCGACCACGTCCACATCGGCCGGGGTCAGGCCCGCGTTGGCCAGCGCCCGGCGGATCACCCGCTGCTGGGAGGGGCCGTTGGGCGCGGTGAGCTGGCTGCTGGTGCCGTCCTGGTTGACCGCGCTGCCCCGGATCACCGCGAGCACCCGGTGCCCGGCCGCGCGTGCGTCGGAGAGCCGCTCCAGCACCAGCAGCCCGACGCCCTCGGCCCAGCCGGTGCCGTCGGCGGCGCCGGCGAACGCCTTGCACCGGCCGTCCGCGGACAGGCCGCGCTGGCGGGCGAACTCGACGAACATCCCGGGCGATGCCATCACCGTGGCGCCGCCCGCGAGCGCGAGATCGCACTCGCCGGAGCGCAGCGACTGCGCCGCCAGATGCAGTGCCACCAACGACGACGAGCACGCGGTGTCCACCGTCACCGCGGGCCCCTCGAACCCGAAGGTGTAGGAGATCCGCCCGGACGCCACGCTCGTGGTGCTGCCGGTGAGCACATAGCCGTCCACCCGGTCGGGCGTGGTCTTGTACAGCCGCGGCGTGTACTCCTGCGCGATCACACCGGCGAAGACCCCGGTGGACGAGCCGCGGATCGCCGCCGGATCGATCCCGGCGTCCTCCAGGGCCTCCCACGCGGTCTCCAGGAGCAGCCGCTGCTGGGGATCGGCGGCGAGCGCCTCGCGCGGCGAGAGGCCGAAGAAGGACGCGTCGAACTCGGCCGCGTCGTGCAGGAATCCGCCCTGGCGGGTGTACGTCCTGCCGACCGCGTCCGGGTCCGGGTCGTACAGACCGTCCAGGTCCCATCCCCGGTCGGTCGGGAAGCCGCCGACCGCGTCCCGGCCCTCGGCCACCAGCCGCCACAGGTCGTCCGCCGAGTGCACGCCGCCCGGCAGCCGGCAGCCGATACCGACCACGGCGATCGGTTCGTTCCGGGCTTCCTCGTTCTCCCGCAGCCGGCGCCGGGCCTGGTGCAGGTCGGCGGTCACCCGGGTGAGGTAGTCGCGCAGCTTCTCTTCGTTCGCCATGGGGTATCTGCCTTTTCCGTGCGGCGGCTTCGCCGTGGTGGTGGTGCCAGTCGTGGGGGCCCGGGGGGCGTGGGTGGGCCGGGTCAGGAGATGCCGAGTTCGTTGTCGATGAAGTCGAAGAGCTCGTCGTCGCCGGCCGCGCCGAGTTGTTCGATCAGCGCCGCCGTCGGATCCCCGGGTACCTCGGCGCCCAGCCGGCCCAGCAGTGCGTACAGGCGCGCCACCGCGCCGGTCCGGAAGTCCTCGTCCGGGGCCTCGCCGTCGGCCAGCAGCCCGGTCAACGAGACCTGCCAGCGATCGAGTTCGGCGAGCAGCGAGCCGGTGCCCTGGTGCGGGGTGGCGGCGAACAGCCGCTCCCGCAGGTGTTCGGCCAGCGCGATCGGGGTCGGGTGGTCGAAGATCAGCGTGGACGGCAGTTCCAGGCCGGTGCCCGCATTGATCCGGTTGCGCAGCTCGATCGCGCCGAGCGAGTCGAACTCGGCCTCCAAAAAGCCGCGTTCGGGCTTGATCGCGGCCGGTCCGTCGTGCCCGAGAATGGCCGCGGCGGTGAGCCGGACGAACGTCAGCAACTCGCGGCGCTGTTCGTCGGCCGGGCGGCCCGCGAGCCGCTCCCGGATCCCCGTGCCGGCCCGACGGCCCGTGCCGGTGCGGGACGAGGCGCCGCGTTGCGCGGGCACTCGGCCGGGGCCGGCCGCGCGGATCAGGCCGGCCAGGAGCGCGGTCGCCGCGTCGGGACGCAGCGCGCCGGTGTCGATCCGGGCCGCGACCGGTGCCGGCAGGGGTGTGTCCAGCGCACGGTCGAGCAGGTCCAGGCCGGTTTCGCTGCTCATCGGGGCCAGGCCACTGCCCGCCATCCGGCGGCGGTCCACCTCGGTCAGGTGCGCGGCCAGACCGCCCGCCTCGGCCCAGTGCCCCCACCCGATCGAGGTCGCGGGCAGGCCGTGACCGTGTCGGTGGTGGGCGAGCGCGTCCAGGAAGGTGTTGGCGGCGGCATAGGCGGACTGGCCGGGGTTGCCCAGGACGCCCACGGCCGAGGAGTACAGCACGAACGCGGACAGGTCCAGGTCGGCGGTGAGCGTGTGCAGGTGCCACGCGGCGTCCACCTTGGGCCGCAGCACGGCGTGCAGTCGCCCGGGGTCGGTGCCGGTGAGCGCGCCGTCGGCGACCACGCCGGCGGTGTGCACGACGGCGGTGAGCGGGTGTGCGGTCGGAATGGCGGCGAGCAGTTCGGCGAGCGCGCTCGGGTCGGCCACGTCGCACGCCGCGATCTCGACCTCGGCGCCCAGCGCGCGCAGTTCGGCGCGCAGTGCGTCGGCTCCGGGCGCGGCCGGGCCGGTGCGGCCGACCAGCAGCACGTGTCGGGCGCCGTGTCGGGTGATCAGCCGGCGGGCGGCCAGGGCGCCCAGCGCGCCGGTGCCGCCGGTGATCAGCACCGTGCCGGTCGGGTCGAGGCCGGCGGGTGCGGGCGCGATGGTCAGGACCAGTTTGCCGGTGTGTCGGGCCTGGCTCAGGTGCCGCAGCGCGCGTACGCCGTGCCGGATGTCCCACGCGGTGACCGGCAGCGGGGTGAGCGTGCCGGCCGCGAACAGCGGGGCCAGCACGCGCAGCATCCGGCCGATCCGCTCGGGCTCCAGGGTCAGCAGGTCGAACGCGCGGTAGTCGACCCCCGGGTGGGCGGCGGCCACCGCGTCGGGTTCGCGCGGGTCGGTCTTGCCCATCTCGACGAACCGGCCGCCGGGCGCGAGCAGCCGCAGTGAGGCGTCGGTGAACTCGCGGGCGAGCGAGTTGAGTACGACGTCGACGCCGCGCCCGCCGGTGACGGCGCGGAACCGGCCCTCGAAGTCGAGGGTGCGCGAGGACGCGATGCTCTCGTCGGTCAGGCCCTGGGCGCGCAGCGTGGGCCACTTGGCCGGGCTCGCGGTGCCCAGGACGTCGGCGCCCAGGTGTCGGGCGAGCTGCACGGCGGCGGTGCCGACCCCGCCGGTGGCGGCGTGCACCAGGACGGATTCGCCCGGGCGCAGGCCGGCCAGTTCGACCAGGCCGTGGTACGCGGTCAGGAACGCCACCGGGACGGTCGCCGCCCGTGCGTAGGTCCAGCCCGCCGGGATCGGGGTGAGCAGTCGGTGGTCGACCACGGCGTGCGAGCCCAGGATGCCGGGCAGCAGGCCCATCACCCGGTCGCCGACCGCGAGTTCGCTCACTCCCGGGCCGACCTCCAGGACCCGGCCGGCGCCCTCCGCGCCGATCCGGGCGGCGCCGGGGTATCCGCCCAGTGCGATCAGCACGTCGCGGAAGTTCAGTCCGGCCGCGCGCACCGCGATCCGCACCTGGCCGACCGCCAACGGCAGGGCGGCCTCGGGCGCGGGCAGCAGCGCGATGTTGTCGATGCTGCCGGGTTCGGTGACGTCCAGTCGCCACGGTGCGTCGAGGGCGGGCGGTTCCAGTGCGTCGTCGGGGCGTACCGGGGCCAGTCGCGGGGCCAGGATCGCGCCGCCGCGCAGCGCGAGTTGCGGCTCGCCGCCGGCCAGTGCCGAGGCCACCGCGGCGGCCGAGTCGGGGTGCGCGTCCAGGTCCAGGATCCGCAGCCGGCCCGGGTGTTCGCCGGCCGCGGCCCGGATCAGGCCCCACAGGCCGGAAGCGCTCAGGTCGCGGACGTCCTCGCCGGCGTGCGTGGCCACCGCCTCGCGGGTGACCAGGACGAGTTCGATGTCCGCGAAGCACGGGTCGCCCAGCCATTCGCGGAGCAGGGTGACCGCCCGTTCGGTGACCGCGTGGGTGGCGACGGCGGTGCCCAGTGCGGGGCTCGGCGGGTCGAAGGCCACCAGCACCCGCGTGGGCGGGCTCGCTCCGGCGGCGAGCGCGGCGCGCAGTCCGGCGAGGTCGCGGTGCACCTCGGGCGACGCGGGGCGCATGCCCGATCCGAGTGGGTCCGCGTCGCCGTCCGCGAGCACCACCCAGGTGCCCTGGTCGGCGGCGACCGTGTCGCCCGGCACCGGCACCCAGTGCACGTGGTACCAGGAATCCGGCGTGGTGGTCGGGCGGGCGGCGAAGCGGTCGGCCGGGATCGCGCGCAGGGTCAGCCGGTCGATCGAGACCACGGGCGTGCCGTCGGCGTCGGTGGCGGTCAGCGCGACGGCGTCGGGGCCCAGCGGCGCGATCCGCACCCGCAGTTCGCGGGCGCCGGCGGCGTACGCCCTGATCCCGGCCCACGCGAACGGCAGCCGGGTGGGCGCGTTCGGGTCGGATCCGGGCAACAGCGCGACGACGGCGTGCAGCGCGGCGTCCAGCAGTGCGGGGTGCACCGGGTGGCCGAACTCCTCGGCCGGGTCCGGCAGCACGACCTCGGCGAGCAGCTCCTCGCCGTGGCGCCACGCGGCGGTCAGGCCCCGGAAGACCGGGCCGTAGTGGTAGCCCAGGTCGGCGAGCCGCTCGTACAGGTCCTCGACGTCCACGGCGACCGCGCCCGGCGGCGGCCACGCGCCCTCGTCCCGGCCGGGCGCGGCGGTCTCGGCCGGGGTCAAGCGTCCGGCGGCGTGCCGGGTCCAGTCCTGGGCGTCGGCGGCGCGCGAGTGCACGGTGACCGCTCGGGTGCCGTCCGTCTCCTGGGCGCCCACCGCGAGTTCGATCCGTACGGTGCCGTCCTCGGGCAGGACCAGGGGTGCGGCCAGCACGAGTTCGCCGATTCCGCCGGCGCCGGCACGTTCGGCGGCGTGCAGCGCGAGGTCGACGAACGCGGTGCCGGGCAGCAGGACCGTGTCGTGCACGGCGTGGTCCGCGAGCCACGGCCGGCTCCGGGTGGAGAGTACGCCGGTCCAGACCAGGCCCGAACCGTCCGCGCGCTCGAAGCCCGCGCCGAGGAGGGGGTGTTCGCTGGGGTCGAGCCCGGCCGAGGTCGGGTCGGCGGCGGGTGGCGCGTCCAGCCAGTGCCGGCGGCGCTGGAAGGCGTACGTGGGCAGGTCGACGCGGCGCACGGCGCGGCCGGCCCAGACCGGGGCCCAGTCGACACCGACGCCTGCCACGTGCAGTCGGGCCAAGGCCCGGGTGTAGGTGAGCGCTTCGGGGCGGTCGGCGCGCAGTGCGGCGAGCACGAGCGGCGCGGGGTCGTCCAGGCTCGCGAGGGTGAGCGCGGTGAGCACGGCGTCGGGGCCCAGTTCCAGGTAGGTGGTGGTGCCCAGTTCGGCGAGTCTGCGCACGCCGTCGCGGAAGCGGACCGCCTCGCGGATGTGCCGGACCCAGTAGTTCGGGTCGGCCAGTTCGGCGGCGTCCGCCACATCGCCGGTCAGGTTGGAGACGATCGGGATGCGCGGCGGGGAGAAGCTCAGGCTTGCCGCGACCGCGCGGAACTCGTCGAGTACGGCGTCCATGTGCGGCGAGTGGAAGGCGTGGCTGACCTGGAGCCGCTTGGTCTTGCGGCCGCCCGCGCGCCACCGCGCGGCCAAAGCGTCGACGATGTCCGCCGTACCCGAGATCACCACGGAG
This sequence comes from Embleya sp. NPDC025285, assembly GCF_055558835.1. Lineage (NCBI taxonomy): Bacteria > Bacillati > Actinomycetota > Actinomycetes > Kitasatosporales > Streptomycetaceae > Embleya > Embleya sp. NPDC025285. The sequence goes on along the minus strand of NZ_JBVHLU010000007.1, from coordinate 53,269 downwards.
TCGGGGCTGTTGACGGCCGCGACGCCCACGTGCGCCTCGTGGCCGGCGACCAGTTCGGCGACCTCCTCCTCGGTGCCCTGGAGCGCGATCATCGCGCCGGTCGCGGGCAGTTCGCCCATCAGCCGGCCGCGGGCCACCACCAGCGTCGCGGCGTCGGCCAGCGTGAGCACGCCGGCGATGTGCGCGGCGGTCAGTTCGCCGATCGAGTGGCCGATCAGGTGATCGGCGCGGATCCCGCGCGATTCGGCGAGTCGATACAGCGCGGTCTCCACCGCGAACAGCGCGGGCTGGGTGTACTCGGTCGCGTGCAGCAGCGCGGCCTCGGGGCTGTCCGGCGCGGCGAACAGCAGGGCGCGCAGGGGGCGTTCCAGGGAGGCGTCCAGGTGCTCCAGCGCCTCGTCCAGGGCTCGCGCGAACACCGGTTCCACCGCGTACAGTTCGCGGCCCATGCCGACGCGCTGGCTGCCCTGTCCGCTGAACAGGACGGCGAGCGAACCGGTCGGTCCGGCCTCGCCGCGGATCAGGTCGGCCGCGTCGACGCCGTCGATGAGCGCGTCCAGGCCGCGCAGCAGGTGCTCCCGGCCGGTCCCGGTGATCACCGCGCGGTGCGCGAAGGTGCCTCGGCCGTCGGCCAGCGCGAAGCCGAGGTCGCCGGGCGCGACGTCGGGGTGGTCGGCGACGTGCTCGCGCAGTCGGGCCGCCTGGGCGCGCAGCGCGTCCTCGCTCGCGGCGGACAACAACCACGGGCCGGCCTGGTCGGTGCCGGGCGGGACCGAGGTCTCCGCGGCCTGTTCCAGGATGACGTGCGCGTTGGTGCCGCTGATCCCGAACGAGGACACCGCCGCGCGGCGCGGGCGGTCGGTCCGGGGCCAGGCGGTCCGCGCCGCGAGCACCTCGACGCCGCCTCGGGACCAGTCCACGTGCGGGGACGGCGCGTCCAGGTGCAGGGTGCGCGGGAGTTCGCCGTGCCGCATCGCCTCGATCAGCGCGATCACGCCGGTCACCCCGGCGGCGGCCTGGGTGTGTCCCAGGTTGGACTTGACCGAACCGAGCAGGAGCGGGCGATCGGCGGGCCGGTCGGCACCGTAGGTGGCCAGCAGCGCCTCGGCCTCGATCGGGTCGCCGAGCGTGGTGCCGGTCCCGTGCGCCTCGACCGCGTCGATCTCGGTCGGGTTCAGACGCGCGTCGGCCAGCGCCTGGCGGATCACCCGCTGCTGGGCGGGTCCGTTGGGCGCGGTCAGGCCGTTGGAGGCGCCGTCCTGGTTGACCGCGCTGCCGCGCACCACGGCGAGCACGGGGTGGCCCAGTCGGCGGGCGTCGGACAGCCGCTCCAGCAGCACCAGGGCGACGCCCTCGGCCCACGCGGTGCCGTCGGCGGCGGCGGAGAACGGCTTGCAGCGGCCGTCGGGGGCGAGCCCGTGTTGCCGGCTGAACTCGGTGAACATGCCGGGCGTGGACATCACGGTGACGCCGCCGGCCAGCGCGAGCGTGCATTCGCCGGCGCGCAGCGCGCGGGTCGCCAGGTGCAGCGCGACCAGGGAGGAGGAGCACGCGGTGTCGATGGTCAGGGCGGGGCCCTCCAGGCCCAGGGTGTAGGCCAGCCGGCCGGAGGCGACGCTGCTCAGGCTGCCGGTGAGCAGGTGGCCGCCGTAGCCTTCGGGCGCCTCGTGCAGCCGCGGGCCGTAGTCCTGCGGCATGGCGCCGACGAAGACGCCCGCCCGGGTGCCGCGCAGCGCGGTCGGCGCGATGCCGGCCCGCTCGACCACCTCCCACGCGGTCTCCAGGAGCAGCCGCTGCTGCGGGTCCATCGCGGCCGCCTCGCGCGGGCTGATCCCGAAGAAGCCGGGGTCGAACGCGTCGGCGTCGTAGAGGAATCCGCCCGCGCGCACCGAGGAGGTGCCGGGACGGGCGAGTTCGGGGTCGTAGAGCGCGTCCAGGTCCCAGCCGCGGTTGCTCGGGAACGGGCCGATCGCGTCGGTCTCGGCCGCGAGCAGGTCCCACAGCGCCTCGGGGGTGTCCGCACCGCCGGGCCAGCGGCCGCCGGTCGCGACGACGACGATCGGGTCGTCCTCGTGCGCGACCGGCGCCGGGCCGGCCCCGGACCGCGCGGCACCGGCGGGCACGGTGCCGGCCGTGCGATCCGCGAGGTGACGGGCGACGGCCCGGGGGGTCGGGTGGTCGAAGGTCAGCGACGCGGACAGCCGGGTCCCGCTCGCGGCGGCCAGCCGATCGCGGAACTCCAGTGCGCCGACCGAGTCGAAACCGAGGTCCTTGAAGGTGCGGTCCGGGTCGACCGCGCCGGGTCCGGCGTGTCCGAGCACGACGGCGGCGGTGGCGCGGACCAGGATCAGCGGGTCGGGTCCGGCGGGAAGGGCCGGCTCCGGGTGTGCCGCCGGCTCCGGGTGTACGGCGGGCTGCGCGGGCTCGGCCGGGCGCGCGGGCTCGGCCGGGCGCGACGCGGCGTCGGGAGCGGGCGACGTGTTGTCGGGAGCGGGCGATTCGGGTTCGGGGATCCAGTGCGAGGTGCGCCGGAACGCGTATGTGGGCAGTTCGGCGCGGCGGGCCGCGGCCGGCAGCGCGGCGGTCCAGTCCACCGGGGTGCCGTGTACGTACGCCTGGGCCAGCGAGGTCAGCAGTCGGCGCGGCCCGCCGTCGCCGCGGCGCAGCGTGCCCACCGTCAGCGCCTCCGGTCCGGCCGCCTGGTCCGCGTCCAGGATCTGGCGAAGTCCCATGGTCAGCACGGGATGCGGACTGGCCTCGACGAAGGTGCGCCGGCCGTCGGCGAGCGCGGCGCGGGCCGCGTCCTGGAAGCGCACCGTGCCGCGCAGGTTGCGGTACCAGTAGTCGGCGTCCAGTTCGGCGGTGTCCAGCGGACCGCCGGTGACCGTGGAGTAGAACACGATCGGGCTCGACACCGGCCTGATTCCGTCGAGTTCGCGGGCCAGGTCGGCGCGCAACGGCTCGACGTGCGGCGAATGCGACGCGTAGTCGACCGGGATCGCCCGTACGTCCACGCCCGCCTGGGTGTACTCGGCCAGCAGCGCGTCGAGCGCGGCCCGGTCGCCGGAGACCACGGTGGACGCGGGCCCGTTGATCGCCGCGATGCCGAGCCGGTCGGCCCGGTCGCCGAGCGCGGCCCGCACCTCGTCGGCCGGACGCGGGATGGAAGCCATGCCGCCGCCGGGCGCCAGACCGGTCAACAGTCGGCTGCGCCGCGCCACCAGGCGGGCCGCGTCCGCCAGGGTGAGCGCGCCGGCGATGTGCGCGGCGGCGATCTCCCCCTGCGAGTGGCCGATCACCGCGTCGGGTCGAACCCCGAACGCCTCCCACAGCCGGGCCAGCGAGACCATCACGGCGAACAGCACGGGCTGTACGACGTCCACCCGATCGAGCGAGGCGGCGCCCGGCACGTCCCGCAACACGTCGTGCGGCGACCAGTCCACGTGTGGCGCGAGCGCGTCCGCGCAGGCGTCCAGGTGAGCGGCGAACACCGGTGAGGCGTGCAGCAGTTCGGTGGCCATGCCGACCCACTGCGAACCCTGGCCGGGGAAGACGAACACGGTCGAGGTGTGCGGGCGGGCGGTGCCGGTCACGGCTCCCGCGGTCGGCAGCGACTGGGCCAACGCCGCCGTGGCGTCGGTGAGTTCGGCCAGGTCCGCGCCCAGCAGCACGGCCCGCTGCTCGAACGCGGTGCGGCCCGCCGTGAGGGTCAGCGCGACGTCCTGCGGCACGGTGTGCTCGGTCAGCGCCGCGCGCAGCCGGCCGGCCTGCTCGCGCAGCGCCTCGGGGTCGCGGGCGGACAGCGGCCACGGCAGCACCGCGGGTGGGTCGAACACCCGGGTTCCGGGCAGCTCCCGGGCGTGCGTGGCGGGCGGCTCGCCCAGCACCACGTGGCAGTTCGTCCCGCCCATCCCGAACGAGCTGACCCCGGCGAACAGCGGCCGGTCCGGGTGCGGCCAGGGGCCGGGCGCGGTCTGCACCCGCAGGCCGGTCTCGTCCAGGTCGATCGCCGGGTTGGCGGTGGCGTGGTTCAGGCTCGCGGGCAGGGTGCGGTGCCGGATGCCCAGCACGGTCTTGACCAGTCCGACGATCCCGGACGCGCCTTCGAGGTGGCCGATGTTGGTCTTCACCGAGCCGACCGCGACCCGGTCGGCGCCGGTGCGGCCCGCGCCGTAGGCCGAGCCCAGCGCGGCGGCCTCGATCGGGTCGCCGACCCGGGTGCCGGTGCCGTGCAGTTCGACGTACTGGATCCGCTCGGGGGCCACGCCCGCGGCGTCGGCCGCCCGAAGCAACACGTCCGCCTGCGCCCCGGCGTCGGGCACGGTGAGTCCGTCGGTGTCGCCGTCGCTGCCGACCGCACTGCCGTGGATCACCGCGTGGATCGGGTCGCCGTCGGCCAGCGCCCGCTCCAGCGGCTTGAGCAGCACCACCGCGCCGCCCTCGCCGCGCACGAAACCGTTGGCCCGCGCGTCGAAGGTGAACGAGCGGTGGTCGGGCGAGAGTCCGCCGAACCGTTCCGCGCCCACGGTGCTCTCGGGCGCGAGGTTCAGGTGCACGCCGCCGGCGAACGCGACGCTCGACTCGCCGCGGCGCAGGCTCTCGCAGGCCAGGTGGATCGCGACCAGGGACGAGGACTGCGCGGTGTCGACGGTCAGGCTCGGGCCGTTCAGGTCCAGGGCCCAGGACAGCCGGTTGGCGATCAGGCCGCGGGCGACGCCGGTGAAGGTGTGCCTGGTGATCGCGTCGGTGCCGTACCGGTGCACCACGGTGGACCAGTCGGCCGCGATCGCGCCGACGAACACGCCGGCTCGGGTACCGGCCAGGGATCCGGGCGGGAGGCCGGCGTCCTCGGCGGCCTCCCACCCGAGTTCGAGGACCAGTCGCTGGTGCGGGTCCATCGCGTCGGCCTCGCGCGGCGAGATCCCGAAGAACGCCGCGTCGAAGGTGTCGACCCGGTCCAGGTAGCCGCCCGGACGCAGTTCGGCGCCGCGGCGGCGCTCGGCGCCGGCTTCCCCGACGGCGTCGACGCCCTCGCGCAGGAGTCGCCAGAACGCGGCGGGGTCGGCGGCGCCCGGCAGCCGGCACGCCATCCCGATGACGGCGATCGCGTTGCCGTGCCGGTCACGCTTGCTGGTGGTGTTCTCGCGGCTCATCATCGCGGAGTGGTCGCCCCTCATCCCGAACGGTCCGGTCCCGAACGGCGACGACTGCGCCGAACGGTCTCAAGATTCGTCCGGTGGACCCCACCCGAATAACCCCTGTCGATCCCCTACCGACCCCATAGGGGAGCAGTCGTGCACAGGACTCGCGAAACGGCCCCCGACCGGGTCTTCCGGGGGCGCCGCCCGACCCGCGCGGCGTCCCCGGTCCCACCCCCGGTCAGGGGCCGTTCAGCCCGCGATCTCCTCTTCCAACCACGGCGGCAGATCCAGTCGGCGGGCCACCCCGAGCTTGCGATAGACCCTGGTCAGGTGCTGTTCGACGGTGCTGACCGTGATGAACAATCGGCGTGAGATCTCCCGGTTGGTCTGCCCCTGCGCGGCCAGTGCGGCCACCCGGCGCTCGGCGTCGCTCAGGCCCGCACCGGGCTGTTCGTCCACACCGGCGGACGCGCCGACCATCGGGGTGGGCTCCGAGGCGCGGGCCCGGCCCGCCTCGACGACGCGCCCCGACTCGGCGACCCGACCGGCCTCGCCTACCCGCCCGGCCTCGCCGATCCGGCCCGCCTCACCGATCCGGGCCGGTTCCCGGATCGGCGCCGGCTGCGGCACGTGCGGTATCGCGCCGTCCCGATCGGGCACCGCGGCCAGCCGCTCGGTGCGCGGCAGCGGGCGCGGCGGCTCGCCCTGGCACGCCTCGGACAACTGCTGCGCCCGTCGCGCGGCGCGCCGGGCCCGTCCGAAGTCGCCCAGCTCGCGGTAGGCGTTACCGAGTCGGGCGAACGCCAGCGACAACTCGAAGCGGTCGCCGCAGGCCTGGAGTTCGCGGATCGACTCCCACAGCAGGGCGGGTCTGCGGCGCAGTTCGACCACCTCCGCCTGCACGCCCAGGGCCAACCCCCGGGTGCGCGAGGGCTCGTCCGACAGCCGGTCGAACTGCTCCGCGAGCAACTCGCGGGCCGCCTCGTGATCGCCCAGTCGCACATGCGCGCGGGCCGCCTCGACCCGCCACGGCACCAGCCCGGGCAGGTCGATCCGCCACGCCATCATCAACTCGCCGCACGACATGAAGTCGTGCAGGGCCGCGTCCGGGCGGCCGGTGGCCAGGTTGTACCGCCCACACGCGTGCAGGTAGTGCAGCCCCGCCGGGGTGTGGAACATCGCTCCCGGCACCGGGAGTTCCAGATGCCGGGCGGCCTGCTCGTGGTCACCGCGGGCGACCGCGGCGGTGATCCGCGCGGCGAGTGGGACGCCCACCGCGACGCCCCAGCCCTCGGGCACGATCCGGGTCAGCGCCGTCTTCGCGCTCTCCTCGGCCCCGAGCAGGTCGCCCTGGCGGACCGCGATCTCGCCGAACACGGCGGCCATCAGCGCGTGCGCGATCGGGCTGCGCCGCGCCGCCGCCTGGTCGATCAGCGCGGCGCACCACTCCTGTGCCTCGGCGGCACGATCGGCGTACACCAGCGCGGTCAGCGTGGAGGTGAGCGATTCCATCGTGCCGTCGTCCAGCCGTGAGCCGCGCAGGATGCGCTCGGCGCGATCGCACACCTGGTCGCCGCTCAGCCGCCCGGCCAGCACGGCGGTGAGCAGGTCCAGTCCCTCGATCCGGCCGATGGTCGCGGGCAGCGGGGACACCTCGGGCTCGGATACTCCCGCGTCCACGGCGGGATACCAGTACTTGAGCCAGACCCGGGCGGCGCGGACCTCGGCGGCGGTGGCCCACTCGGCCTCCTCGCCGGGCGCGCACGAGTGCCGGCCGGCCTCGACCACGGCCTTGGCCTCGTCGAGTCGGCCGTACCAGGCCAGATAGCGCACGCACACCAGCGCGTCCCGGCCGGTGAGTCGGCCGTCGCGGACCGCGGTGGCCAGCCACGGCACGTGTCGTGCCGCGGCGGCCGGGTTGACCAGCCACTCCAGACCGATCAGGAACGCCTTGATGGACACCCGGGTGCACTCGTCCGGCGCGATCCGCTCGGCCAGCTTGAGGTAGTCGACGGCCAGCCGCAGATCACCCTCGGCGACCACCGCCTCGGCCGCCTCGCGCAGCGTGCGCACCGCCCACGGCGCCCGGAACTCCCCGGCGCCGGCGAGGTGTTTGGCGACCGACTCGGAGGGGGCGCCGTCGATGTGCAGCAGCGTGGCCGCCCGGCCGTGCCCGCGCTCGCGCTCCGGACGGGTCATGGTGTCCAGCACCGCAAGGCGGGCCCGGTCTTCGCGGAATCGACCGCACGCCACCAGTCCCGCGTCGTTGAGCGTGCGGGCCGCGCGGGTGGCCGTGGCGGGTTCGAGTTCGAGCAGTTCGGCCAGACCCTCGGTGGTCTCCGATTCGCCGAGCAGGGCAAGTCCGCGCGCGACGTCCACGGTGGCCGGGTCGAGCCGGTACAGGCAGCCGACCACGGCCCGGCAGTACGCGTCCGCGACGGTGGGCCGCAGTGGGCGTCGGGAGGGGTCCGAGCGGGCGCCGGGGCCCGTGTCCTCCAGTAAGGCACGGATCAACAGCGGGTTGCCGCCGCTGAGTTCAAGCACGTCGGCGGACAGCCGGGCGGCCGCGGCCGGGCCCAGCGAGTGGGCCAGCAGCTCGGTGACCGAGGCGCGGCCTAGCAGGCCCAGGCGGATCCGCTGATGGTGCGGCTGGCGTTCGACCTCCGCCGAGAACGCGGCGAACGCGGCCGAGGGCGCGGCGGCGTGATCGCGCTCGCCGAGCAGCACCAGGACCGACGCGCCGCGGATCCGCCGGATCAGGTGGGCCAGGAACTGGAGCGACACCGGGTCGGCGTGCTGGATGTCGTCGACCACGATCACGACGGGCCGGGTCTGCGCCAACGTCAGGAGCACGGCGCTGAGTTCGTGCACGGCACGCACCGTGGTCGGGGTCGGCGCGTCGGTGCCGCCGAACGCGGCGGTGTACGCGCCGTCGTCCAGGAGTCGGTCGATCCGGCTCGCGTCCACGTCGGCCGGCGGCGCCGCCAGGACCAGTTGGCGGACCACACCGAGCGGGAAGTCCTGTTCCATCGGGGTGCCGACGGCGCGCAGGAAGAGCGCGTCGTCGGACGCGGGCCGATCACCGAACGCGTGCAGGAGCGCGGTCTTGCCGACCGCCACGGGCCCGCAGACGGTGATCACACCGCCGACGCCGGTCGCGCAGCGGGCCCGGGCGGTATCCAGTCGGCTGAGTTCCTCGGTTCGACCCACGAAAAACACGTGCCACTCCCCCGGCGGAAATCTCTGCGTTTCCGCATGTTGAATTCGCTATTGACGCTGAATTAATATTTCCGCACGCCCGGGCCGAAACGAGGCAGGATATCCATGCCTCGAACGACTGCGGCACGCGTGATTTCGGAGTCCGGGGTGCCGGAGCCGTCGGGCACGTCGATGGGCCCGAGGGGACCAGGGAAACGGAGAGGGATCGACCCGGTCCTGGTCGGATGTACGGGTACTCGGATGTACGGGTACGACATCCGCCCGCCACCTGCCGGGCGGCGCGGGCATCAACCCGACGAACGATCCCTGCGACGAAGGACTCGACGACACAGCCCGCTGGACATGCGCGCGAGGTCGACGTCGAGGCGGGACACCAGGGCGAGTCGCGAAGCGCTCGCACCACGGGTCCCCTGCACGGCCATCTCCGAAGAAGAAGTAGTAAAGCTCCGAGTCGGTGATCCGGACTTTCGCTTCATAGCTGAACGGCAGTCTAGAAATCCGCCCGCGTCGCGTCAACACGAAGGCATCGCGAAAGAAAGCCGACACACGGACACGCCGTTCGCCCCCTTATGACCCGGGCGAGACGCACAAATGGAGCACCGCCGGACAAGTCACGCCGGGCTCTCGATCGCACCCGTTTCCGTCCCCGCACCCGCAAGGGTCGGTAGGGGTCCGTTAGGGGTGCTGGGGGTCGCGGCGGCGCCACTAGCGTCCTGGTGTGCCGGCGGCGGTCGCTCCGCCCTGCGCCTCTTCGCACGATCCCCCGACTCTCGACAGGACTCGACCATGCGCGTATTCCGACCACGTCTACCCGGAATCGTCGGTGCGGCACTCGCCGCCGCGTTGGTCCTGTCCGCCTGTACCGCGAACACCAGGACCGACAAGGCGGCGGCGGAGCCGGCCGCGGGTCCGCCGGTCAAGGGCGGATCCGCGACGGTGGCGATCAACACCGAGCCGACCTGCTTCGACATCCACGTCAGCCCCCAGGACATCACCGCCTCGATCCAGCGCAATGTCTTCGACTCGCTGGTCTCCGAAGACGAGCAGGGCAACTTCCAGCCCTGGTTGGCCACTTCCTGGGAGGTCGCGCCGGACCTGACCAGCTACACGTTCAAGCTGCGCACCGACGTGAAGTTCACCGACGGCACCGCGTTCGACGCGAACGCGGTCAAGGTCAACTTCGACCGCATCGCGGCCAAGACCACCAAGTCGCAGTACGCGGCAAGCCTGCTCGGCCCCTACACCGGCGCCGAGGTGCTCGACCCGGCGACCGTCAAGGTCACCTTCAACAAGCCGTTCGCACCCTTCCTCCAGGCCGCGAGCACCGCCTACCTCGGCTTCTACTCGCCACAGGCGTTGACCGCGGCGGGCGACAAACTGTGCGCGGGCGGAGCCCAGTTGGTGGGCACCGGCCCGTTCAAGTTCGCCGCGCACACCAAGGCCCAGAGCCTGACGCTGGAGAACAACCCGGCGTACAACTGGGCGCCGGCCGGATCCAAGCACCAGGGCCCCGCCTACCTGGACAAGCTCACCTTCCGCTTCCTGCCCGAGGACTCGGTCCGGGTGGGCGCCTTCGCCGGCGGTCAGGTGGACATCGCCGGTTCGATCCCGCCGATCAACGTCAAGAGCCTGGAGGCGCGTGCGGACGTGCGCGTACTGCGGCACGACTTCGCGGGCGCGGTGTACAGCCTGTTCCTGAACACCACGCGGGCACCGTTCGACGACGAGCGGGTGCGCAAGGCGGTGCAGCGCGGGATCAACATCGGACCGAACATCCAATCGATCTACTTCGACCAGTACCGGCGCGCGTGGGGCCCGCTGGGACCGGCCACGCCGGCCTACGACAAGTCGTTGGAGAACACCTGGCCCTACGACCCGGCGCTCGCGGGCCGACTGCTGGACGAGGCCGGGTGGAGCGCGCGCGACGGGGACGGCTATCGCACCCGGGACGGCAAGCGGTTGACCGTGCAGTGGCCGACCGCGCCCGCCGCCGTGCGTGAGCAGCGCGACATCCTGGCCCAGGCCGTGCAGTCGGACCTGAAGAAGATCGGTGTGGAGGTCCAGCGCCCGGCCCTGGACCTGGGCGCGTTCACCACGAACGCGTACGCGGGCAAGTACGACCTGCTCGACATGAGTTGGGCCCGGTTCGAACCGGACGTGCTGCGGCTGTACTTCAACTCGGCGAACCTGCCCAGCACCGGCGGACAGAACGCGGCCTGGCTGAGCAACCCGCAGATCGACGAATGGACCAACGCCGCGGCGGCCACCCTGGATCGGCCCACCCGCGACCAGCTCTACGCCAAGACCCAGGGCTGGGTGATCGAACACGCCGCGGTGGTCCCGCTCTACTCGGCCACCACCCTGTTCGCGACCGGCAAGCAGATCAACGGGCTGCGGTTGGACCCGAACGCGTGGCCGCTGTTCCACGACGTGTGGACCTCACGGCGATGACCTCCGCCGCGGCCTCGGCCGCCCCCACCGCCCGCCTGCCGCGCGTGTTGCGCGCGGTCGGCGGGCGCCTGGTGGCGATCGCGACGGTCCTGCTCGGCGCCGCGACGCTGGCTTTCGCCGGGCTCAAGCTGCTGCCGGGCGATCCGGTGGCCACGCTGCTGGGACCGCAGACCACCGCGTCCCTGGCCGTACGCGCGCAGATCCGCGCCGACTACGGCTTCGACGACCCGCTGGCCAGCCAATACCTGCACTATCTGCGGGAGTTGCTGCACGGCCGACTGGGCGAGTCCTATCAGCTCCAGCAGCCGGTGTCCGCGCTGATCGGCGAGCAGTTCGGCTCGACCTTCGAACTGGCGCTGTCCGCGCTCGTGTTGGCCGTGGTGATCGCCGTGGTGTCGGCGCTGGCCACCGCCGGGCGGCGGTCCGCGCTGCGGTCGGCCTTGGGCGCGTGGGAGTTGGTCGCGGTGTCCACACCCTCGTTCTGGCTGGGCATCGTGCTGCTGACGGTGTTCTCGTTCCGGTTGCAGTGGTTTCCGGTGGCCGGCACCGAGGGCGTGCAGACGCTGGTGCTGCCCGCCGTGACGCTCGCCCTGCCGATCGCGGGGGTGCTCGCGCAGGTGCTCCGGGAGAGCCTGGACAAGGCACTGGGCGAGCCGTTTGTGGTCACCGCGCGGGCGCGCGGGCTGAGCGCGACCGCGGTCCGGGTCCGGCACGCCTTCCGGCACGCGGCGATTCCGCTGCTGACCCTGTCCGGCTGGCTGATCGGAACCCTGCTCGGCGGCACGGTGCTGGTCGAGAAGGTCTTCGCCCGACCCGGGATCGGCGCGCTGACCCTGCAATCGGTGAACACCAAGGACATGCCGGTGGTGATGGGCGTCGTGCTGCTCGCCGCCCTGGTGTTCGTGCTGATCTCGCAACTCACCGACGTGCTCTACGCCGTCATCGACCCACGGCTGCGGAAGGGCTGAGCGGATGAGCCAGACACTGGCGGCCGGCAAACGGCGGGTGCGGATCCGGCGCGGCGACACACCGCGGCCGAGCGTCGTGGTCGCGCTCGCCGTTCTGCTCCTGTTCGCGCTGATCGGCCTCGCGCCCGGGCTGTTCACCGGCACCTCGCCGATCGAAACCGATCCGCTCGCCGCCCTCGAGGGACCGAGCGCGGAGCACTGGTTCGGCACCGACCAACTCGGTCGCGACGTGTTCGCCCGGGTCCTGCACGGCGCCCGCCCCTCCCTCCTGCTGGGCCTGGGGGCCACCGTGTTCGCACTGGTCGGCGGGACCGTCTGGGGGCTGCTCTCGGCGCTGGGCGGGCGGGCCGCCGACCAGGTGGGCATGCGCCTGGCCGACATCATGTTGTCGCTACCCGAACTGCTGCTCGCGCTGTTCGTGGTCACCCTGCTCGGCCGGGGCACCGTGGACGTGATGGTCGCGGTGGCGATCGCGGCGATGCCCGGTTACGCGCGTCTGGTGCGCGCCGAGGCCCTGGTGGTGCGCCGCTCGGGCTACGTCGAGGCGGCGGCGGGCCTGGGCCTGCGTCGACCGGTGCTGATCGTGCGGCACGTGTTGCCCAACGCGATCGGGCCGCTCCTGGTGCTGGGCACGGTCGGCTTCGGCACGTCGCTGATCTACGCCTCCGGGCTCAGCTTCCTGGGCCTGGGCGCTCAGCCGCCCTCGCCCGAGTGGGGCGCGATGCTGTCCGAGGGGCGCGGCTTCCTGGAGACCGCGTGGTGGATCGGGGTGTTCCCCGGCGCGGCGGTCACCTGCGCGGTGATCGCGGTGAACGTGGCCGGCCGGCATGCCCGTACCCGATTCGCCGGAGGGATTCCCCGATGACCACCACCCCCGCGACCGATCCGCTGCTCGTCGTGGACGGACTCGACGTCGCCTTCCCCGGCCGTGAACCCGTGGTGCGCGACGTGTCGTTCACCCTGGCACGGGGAGAATGCCTGGCCGTGGTCGGCGAATCCGGGTCCGGCAAGAGCGTCACCGCGCGCACTCTGGTCGGGCTCACCGGCGGCGGCGCCCGGGTGAGCGCCCGTCGCCTCGACTTCGCCGGCACCGACCTGAGCCGACTGTCCGAGTCGCGCTGGCGAACGATCCGGGGCCGCCGGATCGGCCTGGTCCTCCAGGACGCGCTGGTCTCGCTCGACCCGCTTCGCACGGTCGGCGCGGAGGTCGCCGAGACGCTGCGTACCCACGCCGTGGTGCCCCGCGATCGGATCGGCGCCCGGACGCTCGAACTCCTGGGCGACGTCGGCATCCCGGACCCCGCCCGCCGAGCCCGGCAGTACCCGCACCAGCTCTCCGGCGGGCTGCGCCAGCGCGGCCTGATCGCCTCCGCGCTGGCCGGCGGCCCCGAACTGCTCCTCGCGGACGAGCCGACCACCGCGCTCGACGTCACGGTGCAGGCCCAGGTGCTCGGCCTGCTGGGCCGGCTCAAGGAACAGGGCACGGCCGTACTGCTGATCAGCCACGACCTGGCCGCGGTGGCCCGGATGGCCGACCGCATCGCGGTGATGTACGCGGGCGAGATCGTCGAACAGGGGCCGGCCGAACGGGTCTTGTCCGAGCCCGAGCACTCCTACACCCGGGCGCTGCTCGCGGCGGTGCCGTCGGTGCACGCGAAGGGAACCCGCCTGTCCGCGCCGGTGGGTTCGGCCCGGGTGGCGGTACCGGCCGCGCCGCCCGTGGGCGAGGTGTTGTTGGAGGTGGCCGGGATCGGCAAACGCTTCCGCGGGCCGGACGGGACCCGGCACGACGCGGTCCGGGACGTGTCGTTCGAGCTGCGGGCGGGCGAAACGCTCGGCGTGGTGGGCGAGTCCGGATCCGGCAAGACCACGGCCGCGCGGATCGTGCTGGGCTGGGAACGGCCCGACACGGGATCCGTGCGCTTTCGCGACGCGCCGTGGAGCGAGCTTCCCGAGTCCGCGCGGCGTGCCTCGCGCGGTCGGATCCAGGCGGTACAGCAGGACCCCCTCGGCTCGTTCGACCCCCGCTACCCGGTCGCCCGGATCCTCGGCGAGGCGGTCGCCGCCGCGGGGCTCCCGGGCGGCCGGCTGCGGCCCACCCGCGCCGCGCATCGCGCCCGGGTGGCCGAACTCCTCGAACTGGTCGGCCTGTCCACGGACCTGTTGGATCGCAGGCCACGCGACATGTCCGGCGGTCAACGCCAACGTGTGGCCATAGCACGGGCGTTGGCGCCCTCACCGGACCTGATCGTGTGCGATGAGCCGGTGTCCGCGCTGGACGTGTCCATCCAGGCCCAGATTCTCGACCTGCTCGCCGATCTACGCGCCGAGTTGGGCCTGGCGCTGCTGTTCATCTCGCACGACCTGGGGGTGATCCGGCACGTCAGCGATCGCATCCTGGTGATGAAGGACGGACGGGTGGTGGAAAGCGGCGACGCCGAGCGGGTGTTCACCCGGCCGCAGGCGCCCTACACGCGCGAGTTGCTCGCGGCCGTACCGCGCCCGGTGGCGGCGGCCGACGACAACCCGCTCCCCGCACCGAGGCATCCGGCGGAGCGCGACGGTCGGGTGCTCAGCGCCGGGGGCGCGTCGTGACCGGGGCGGCGCCCGCGCGCGGCCCGAACGCGCGCAGGAACGTGGTCACCCCGGCGGTGACCGCGCGGTCCAGGGCCGCGTCGTCCACCGGCCGGGTGCCCAACGCGGTGAGTGTGGGCAGGTCCCCGGAGATCAGCGCCAGGAACTGGTTCGCGGCGGTGACCGGGTCGTCGATGTCCAGGTGTCCGCCGTGCGCGAGCCGGGCGAGTCGGCCCGCCAACGCGTCGATGATCCGTACCGTGCCGCCCTCGCGGATGGTGTCGTACAGGTCCGGGAAGCGCGCGGCCTCGGCGTACACCAGCCGCTGCAGCGCCCAGCCCTTCTCGCCGGCCTGACACTGCACGACGCGATGGGCGATGGCGGTCAGCCGCGGATGCAGGTCCTCGGCGTCGGTGGGAAACGCCTCCAGGGCGGCCAGGATCCGGCCGCTGGACTCGATCGCGGCCTCCACCACGACGGTGCGGAAGAGGTTCTCCTTGCCGCCGAGGTGGTTGTAGATGGTCGGCTTGGACACGCCCGCCTCGGCCGCGATCGCGTCGATCCCGGCCAGCGTGTAGCCCTCACGGGTGAACACCGCCTCGGCGGCGGCCAGGATCGCCCGGCGCTTGTCGATCCGCCCGCGCGTGGTGGCGTGCGCGGCCGGCGGCACCGGTTCGGCCGCCTCGGTCGGCGCCGTTTCCGCGCTCGCGCGGGCCGCCCCGCCGGCCCGCGTCGCCGTACCGCCGGTCGTTCGCGTCGTCGACCTCTTCGTTCCCTCGACCATGTTGCGACGTTACCAGACGTGCTGTTAATTTTTACTCGCGAGTTTAGTTAACTGATCTCATCGGTAACTTGGAGGCGTTCATGGCCACCGCACCCCCCGACCCCGAGACCAAGATCGACGGGCCACTCCTGCGCCTGATGCTGGTGATGCTGCTCGGCGGCGTGATGGGCATCCTGGACACCACGATCGTCAACGTCGGCATCGAGACCCTCGGCGACCGCTTCGACGCACCACTCAAGACCATCGAATGGGTGGCCACCGGCTACCTGTTGGCCCTCGCCGCGACCGTGCCACTGGCCGGCTGGGCGGCCGCCCGCTACGGCGGCAAGACCGTATGGCTGACCGGGCTGACCGTCTTCCTCGCCGGTTCGGCGCTGTCCGCGATCGCCTGGAACGCGGAGAGCCTGATCGCCTTCCGGGTGCTCCAGGGCATCGGCGTCGGCGCACTGGAGCCGACCCTGCTGACCATGCTCGCCCTGGCCGCCGGCCCCAAGCGGGCCGGAAAGATGATCGGCATCGTCGGCGCCGTGGTCACCCTGGGCCCGATCCTGGGACCGGTTCTCGGCGGCGTACTGCTCGAACACGCCAACTGGCGCTGGATGTTCATCATCAACCTGCCGATCGGTGTGCTCGCGCTGGCGCTGGCCTATCGGCAGATCCCGGCCGATCCGCCGCGCGAGGGCGAGCCGCCGCCGTTGGACGCGCGCGGCATCGCGCTGCTGTGCCCGGGGTTCGCGGCGGTCGTGTACGGCCTCTCCCAGGCCGCCGGCGACAGCGGCTTCGGCGCGCCGCAGGTGATCGCGGCACTGATCGCGGGCGCGGCCCTGATCGTCGGCTACGTACTGCACGCGCTGCGCGCGGAGCACCCGCTGATCGACGTCCGGCTGTTCCGAATCCGCGGCTTCGCGGGCGGCATCGGCGCGGTGTTCCTGACCGGGATCCTGTTGTTCTCCCTGCTGTTCCTGATCCCGCTGTACTACCAGGTCGCGCGCGACCGGGGCGTGATGGCGGCGGGCCTGCTGCTGGTACCGCAGGGAGTCGGCGTGTGGATCGGCATGCCGATCGCGGGGCAACTCTTCGACAAGATCGGTGCCCGCGCGCTGATCCCGTTCGGCGGCGTACTGGCCGCGCTGGGCATCCTGGGCTTCAGTACCGCCGACGCCGGCACCAACACCGTGATCCTGGTCGGATATTCGCTGGTGACCGGTGCGGGCCTGGGCTTCGTCGGCGCGCCCGCGATGTCCTCCGTGTTCGGCTCGGTGGCCCCGGAATCGGTGCCCAGCGCGACGGCGGCCGTCTACCTCAGCAACCAGATCGGCGGCACGCTCGGCATCGCGATCGCCGCGCTGGTCCTGCAGAACCGCACCGAGAGCCACGCCGTGGTGCCCGCGTTCCAGGGCACCTTCGGCTATTTGATCGCGATCGCGCTGGTCGTCGGGGCGGTCGGGCTGGTGCTGCGGTGCGCGGCGGCCGGAGCTTCGGGCGGGGACGTGGACGGGGCTTCGGACGAGACTTCGGACGAGACTTCGACCGGGGACGCGAAGGCGGTGGCCGAGACGGAGGCGGGTTCCAAGGACGGCGTGGCTGCGGCCGGACCGGCGCGGCTGGAGGTCTGACGCCCGGCGTGGTCCCGGTCCGTGCCCCGTCTCGGCGGCGCGCGGACCGGGGCCGCCGGGTCTCGGCGGCTCGACGTCTCCTCCCGCGTTCGAAAATTCCGCGCACGAGGCGTGAGGATGCGCCGGTCGCGGTGTCCCAAGGAGGCAGGATCCGGCGGGGAGCCGGGCCACCTCGGGGGGATACACATGGGGGACACCGATCGCGACGGCGAACGACCGGACGGTTCGGTTCCGGTTGATCTACGCAAGGACCTTCCGCTCGCGCGACAAGCACCCGAAGCTGCGTCCGCGGCTGCGTCGGCGACCGCGACCAAGACCGCGCCCGCGCCCGCGCCGAAGCCGACCGGTTCCCCCGCGGAGCCGACCGGCCTGATCTACGACCTGATCCGCTGGCCGATCCGGATCGTCGCGGTGCTCGTGCTGTTGCCGACCCGGCTGGCGTGGGAACTGCTCAAGGTCGTCGGCCGAGGCGCCCGGAACCGGGTCCTGCACCCGGCCGGCCGGTTTCTGGCGGCGCTCGGGCGCGCCGCCAAGGCGGGAGTTCGGAACTGGTTCCTGATCCCGATGGTGCGGGCGATCGTGGCCATCGGGCGCGGGCTCCATACCTGGGTGTGGGGCCTGATCGTGGTCCCGCTCGCGAAAGGCGTGCGGGCCGGTGTGTTCGCGGTGGGTCGCGGGCTGCGGTGGCTGGCCGTCGACCTGCTGTGGCGCGGGCTGCGGCTGTTCGTTCGGTACGCGATGGTGGTGCCGCTGCGCTGGGCCCGGACCGCACTGCTGCGTCCGCTGGGTTCCGGGCTGGTCGCGCTGATCCGGTTGCTGATCCGCGCCCTCCGCCTGCTCGGCGTCGCGATCGGCCGCGCCGGGTACGTGCTTCTCGTGTTGCCCGCCCGGTGGGGTTGGCGCGCCGGCCGGGTGGCCGGTCGCGGCCTCGGGCGGTGGTTGCACTACCTCCTGATCGTGCCGCTGAAGTGGCTGTCGCGCGGCGTGTTGGCCGGCGCGCGATTCGGCCGACGTGGTCTGGTCGTGCTCGGGCGGGGTGTCGGCTTCCTGCTCCGGCACGTCGTGCTGACGCCGGCCGGGTGGGTGTGGCGCGGACTGCTCGCCGGAGCCGACCTGGTCGGGCGTGGCCTGGTCCTGAGCG
Source organism: Embleya sp. NPDC025285 (assembly GCF_055558835.1). Taxonomy (NCBI): domain Bacteria; kingdom Bacillati; phylum Actinomycetota; class Actinomycetes; order Kitasatosporales; family Streptomycetaceae; genus Embleya; species Embleya sp. NPDC025285. Next base: position 35,375 of record NZ_JBVHLU010000007.1, on the reverse strand, counting down.
CCCGGTTCGTCGGACGCGTGTCGTACCTCGGCCTCGTCCCGATCCGCTGGGCCGGCCGAGGCACGCTGCGCGGGCTGCGGCTCGTCGGGCGCGGGATCGCGGCCGTCGGGCGCGGCATCGGGATCGTCTTCGAAGTGGTCGTCGCACGATCGGTGGTCTGGGCCTGGCGCCGGGTCGTCCGCCTCGTCCGCGCCCTCGGCCGGGTGTTGTACGTCCTGGTCGTGCCGCCGGCGCGCTGGGCCGGCCGCGGGACCCTGGTGCTCGCCCGGATGATCGGCCGCGCGCTGCGCTTCCTGATCGTGCTGCCCGTGCGCTGGGCCGGCCGGGAGACGGTGCTGCTTGCCCGGGCGGCCGGCCGAGGACTGCGCTTCGCGGCGGTGCGACCGGCGTTGTGGATCGGACGGCGGACGGCGCTCCTGGTCGGCGCGAGCGCTCGGGCGGTGCGCGTCCTGATCGGGCGACCACTGGTGTGGGCGAGGACGGCGGTGGTGGCCCCCACCACTCGCGCGATCGCCGACGGTTGGCGCGCGACGCTCGGCCCGATCGGCGCGATCTCGCGCACCGTCTGGGCCCAATCCCGGCAGGCCGGCCGCGACGTACGCCGCGCGCTGTCGTTCGCCGGGAAGTCGTCCGCCGAATCACCGGGCAAGTCGCCGTCGCCGGGGAAGTCGCCGTCGCCGGGGAAGTCGTCCGGCGAGTAGGCGGGCAGAGCCGACCCGCGTCAAACCGTGCCATTCCTCCCGAAGCCACCCTCTCTCCGCCCCAACCATGGGATGTCCATTGCCCGCCACGGCTTCTGGAACGGGTCCGAATCTCGTTGAATGTCGTCGTGGATACGAATGTGGCGACTATTCGGCGTGTGACGACGGTGGCGGACGTGATCGCGGCCGGGGACCTCTTCGACGACCCGGTACGCCCGGACTGGGCGGCCCGCTTCCTGGGCGAGGCGGGGCATCACATCCTGCTGGCCTACGTGGGCGCCACCCCGGTCGGGATGGTCACCGGTGTCGAGACGACGCACCCGGACAAGGGCACCGAGATGTTCCTGTACGAACTGGCCGTCGCCGACGACCACCAGCGCCACGGCATCGGCCGCGCGCTCACCGAGGCCCTGGCCGAGTTGGCCCGCAAACGCGGCTGCTACGGCATGTGGGTGCTCACCGACCGCGACAACGAGGCCGCCGTCGCGACCTACCGCTCCGCCGCCGCCGACACCGAGTCCGACCACGTCATGTTCGCCTGGACGTTCGAGGACTGAACCCGCGCGGATCACCCGTGTCGGGCCGGCGGAATCGGGCACAGGTATCCGCGAGCCCGGTCGGCGAACTCCGGTCCGGGACCTGTCGACCATCCGCCCCCGAGGATCCCTCGCCCACCCGGATCGAGGCCCTCGCGACGCCCCGAGGAAGCAGGTGCGTGCCATGGCAGAAGTCGTGCGTGAGGTCGAGCGCAAGTATGTCGCGCCGGACGGGGTGGGCGTGCCGGACTTCGCCGGGATGCCGGACGGGGTGCGGGTCGAGGTCGGCGAGACCGTCGAGCTGGACGCGATGTACTTCGACACGCCCGGCCTGGCGCTGGCCGCGCGCGGGATCACGCTGCGGCGGCGGACCGGCGGCGCCGATGCCGGGTGGCACCTGAAGTTGCCCGCCGGAGTGGACACGCGGGACGAGGTACGGGTACCGCTCGGCGCCTCCGAGCGGGTGCTGCCGGCCGAACTCGCGGTGCGCATCCGGGCGTACACGCGCGGGACCGAGCCGGTGCCGGTGGTGCGGTTGCGGACCGTGCGCGAGGTGCGCGTCGCCCGCGCGGGCGGGCCCACGCTGGCCGAGATCGCGCGCGACGCGGTCACCGCCGACGTACTCGTCGGGCCGAGCCCCGGCAGCACGTCCTGGTCCGAGGTCGAGGTCGAACTGGTGGACGGCGAACCCGCGTTGTTGGACGCGCTGGATCGGCGACTGGCCAAGGGCGGTTGGCGCCGCGCGGCGGCCCCCTCCAAGCTCGGGCACGCGCTGGCCGAGGCGGGCCTGCGGCCGGAACGCCGGGTCGCGAAGCCGCGCGCGGACAGCGCCGGCGCGGTGGCGCTGGACTACGTTCGGGAACAGGTCGACACGCTGCTCGCGTACGACCCCCGGGTCCGCCTCGACGAGCCGGATTCAGTGCACAAGATGCGGGTCGCCACGCGGCGGCTGCGCAGCGCCTTCCGGGTCTTCTCGCGGGTGCTGGACGAGCGGGTGACCGGGATCCTGGGCGCGGAACTCAAATGGCTCGCGGCGGAGTTGGGTCGGGTTCGGGATCAGGAGGTGCTCGCCGAGCGACTGCGCGAGCGGATCGCCGCGCTGCCCGCCGAGGCGGTGCTCGGTCCGGTCGAGGCCCGCTTGACCGCCTGGGACACGCGCGGGCGTACCGAGGCCCGGGTTCGCGTCCTCGCCGAACTCGACGGCGCCCGCTACTTCGCCCTGCTGGACGCCCTGGACGCCCTGATCGCGAGGCCACCGTTCACCGTGAAGGCGGGCCAACCGGCACGCCGCCCGGTCGCGGCGGCCCTGCTCCGAAGCGATCGGCGGATCTCCCGGCGTGCCCGGGTCGCGCTGCGCTCGCCCACCGGCCGGGCCCGCGACACCGCACTACACGAGGTGCGCAAGGCCGCGAAACGGGTCCGCTACGCCGGCGAGGCCACCCGCCCGGCACTGGGCAAGCCCGCCAAGCGGCTCACCAAGCGAGCCAAGGGATTGCAGAGCCTGCTCGGCACGCACCAGGACAGTGTGCAGACCCGCAAGGCGCTGCGCCGGCTGGCCATCGCGGCACACGGCGCGGGAGAGAGCTCCTTCACGTGGGGCCTGCTGTACGGCCAGGAGATCGCCCTGGCCCAGCGGGTCGAGGCCGAGTTCCCGGCCCACTGGGCCGACTTCGCCCGCCCGCGGCTGCGCCGGGGTCTGTAGCCCGCTCCCCACCCCCGTTGCCCGTGTCCTCCCCGCTTCCCGTGTCCTCCCCGCTTCCCGTGTCCTCTCGCTTCTCCGCTCTCCCCGCTTTCGGATCCAGGGGTGGGCATGGACAACCGATCAAAACGAGCTCGTCATGGCCTTCGCCCTGGTCCCGCCCAGCACCGCGATCTCCTCCGACCGCCGCCTGGTCGCCTTCCGCGCCAAGGACTCCTCCCGGTCCGCTGCCCCGATCGTGACGACCCCGGCCTGACCGTCACCGTCATCGCGTGGTGTGACGAGGAATGAGGCGGTGCCCCCCACTCGGGGCACCGCCTCATTCCTCGGCCCTACCGAGTGCCGCTAGTGCACCCAGAGCGACCAGAGGGTGCCGCCGTTGTTGAGACAGAGGTACACCGGGCCGTGGGCCGGTGCGGCCGCGCGGCCGGCCGCGTCGCAGGAGGCCTGCGACGGGTAGTAGCCGTAGAAGATGAAGCTGCCGCCCGGGGCCGGGTCCGCCATCGCGGGCTGCGCGGCAGCCCCCACGCCCAACAACGCCGCAGCCAACGCGACACCCGCCATAGCCTTGCGCATGTGCTCGACTCCAATTCTCGCCCCGAGGGCAACTCGGTTCGCTGGAACGGTATTTGGTCCCTGCTGCGCTGCCGGCGCGCACGCGGAAAACGCTAGCCGGTGCCTTCACCTCGAGCAATAGGTCTATACCAATTGAATCGATCCACACGTTACTCACACATTCGCCGGACGCTTTCGCGGCCATCCGGCGCCGAAGCACCGCGCCGGATACCGCCCACGGCCCACGATGCCGCCGGAATGGTTCGCCCGTCGCGGCGGTTGACCGAGGGAAGACCGCAGCACCGAGTTCCGCGGAGGAGATTCGCATGCCGATACCCGCACAGGGCCACCTCGTGACGACCGTGCACAGTACGCAGACGGTGACCGTCGAGATCGACGGCGAGGTGGTCGCACGATCCACCCGTCCGGTGGTGCTCTACGAGACCGGACTGCCGATCCGGTACTACCTCCCGCCGGACGACGTCGAGTTGACCCGCTTCAAGCCCACCGACACGCACACCACGTGTCCGTTCAAGGGCGAGGCCTCGTATTGGACCTACCTGGGCAACGGCGACACCGGCCCGCGCGCGGACGTGGCCTGGGCCTACCCCGAGCCGATCGACTCGGTCCCCGACATCGCCGGCCGGCTGTGCTTCTACGACACGGTGGCCACGGTCACGGTGGAGGGGGAACCGCCGGCACCGCCGGCGCCGTCGGCCTGACCCGCGATGCCGGACGCGCGGGGCCGGCCGCCGGATCGGCCCGCCCCGCGCCCGGACTCAGCAGCTCAGGTTGTTCCCGGGCGTGGTTCCCAGGATCGACACGAACGACTGGTAGCTGTTGATCCGGCTCTGTACCTGCGCCGGGTTGCCGCCGTTGCATTCCAACGCGCCGTTGATGCTGCGGATGGTCTCGCCGAAGCCCGCCCCGTTGACCATCGCGTTGTGCGGGGTCATCGTGCCGGGGCCGTTCTGGGTGTTCCAGTACCAGAGGCCGGTCTTCCAGGCCACGGCCGGATCGTTCTGGACCAGGTAGGGGTTGTTCAGCAGGTTGATGCCCAGGGCGTCACCCGCCGCCTTGTAGTTGAAGTTCCAGCTCAACTGGATCGGACCGCGCCCGTAGTAGGCGGCCTGACCGGCCGGGCAGCCGTACGGCTGGTTGGCGTCGCAGTAGTGCGGGTAGTTCGCGGTGTTCTGCTCGACGATGTGGACCAGGCCACCCGTCTCGTGGTTGACGTTGGCCAGGAAGGCCGCCGCCTCCTGCTTCTTGACCGTGTCGCTGCCGGTCTTGGCGAAGCCCGGGTAGGCGCTCAGCGCGGCGGTCAGGCCGGCGTACGTGTAGAACGGGTTCCGGTTCGGGAACATCTGGTTGAACTGCGCCTCGCTCACCACGAAGTCGCCCGGATTGCCGCCGTTGCCGCCCGTGCTGCCACCGGTGGTCGTACCGCCGGTGGTGGATCCGTTGCAGGTGAACGGCTCCCAGAACCAGGTGCTGATCACCGGGTCGTAGCCGGGGTTCGCGTTCTTCGCCCGGTAGAGGTTGCCGTTCGTGTAGCGCACGATGGCGCCGACCGCGTAGTTCGTGCCCGCCGCCCAGTTCGGGTACGTACAGGTGCCGCCCCCGCCGGTCGACCCACCCGTCGAGCCGCCGGTGGTCGGGTCGCCACCGCCGCCGCACGAACCCTGGTCCGCCCAGACGTCCGTCGTTCCGGGCACCTCACCCTGGGTCCACCACTTGGCGCCCCAGTTGTGGCCGTTGTACGAGGCGGTCGCACCGCCCGTGTAGACGGCCGACGAACTCCATCCGGTCGCGCAACCGGCCGCGGAGGCGGTCGAGGCGAACGGCAGGGCCGCTGCCAACGCCCCCACCACCGCGATGGCCAACAGGAATGCCACGATCCGTTTTCTCGCCATGGAAGCCCACTCCCTCGCGCGGGGGACACCGCGCTTGATCGACGGGAAGTACCATTACGCGTACGTCAACTGTCGTACCTGGACCGGCGCTTGCCTCGATCGAGGCCCCTGGACGAGATGTTGCGGGGCTCACTCAATACGAATGGTCTATACCAGTCAAGGTCTGCGCGGCATTCGTCTCACGCTCTGGGCGCCGTCCATGCGCCGGCGAAGACGACGGGAGCCGGCCCCGCCCCTCGGCGAAACCGGCTCCCGTCGTCGCCCATCGGGCTACTTCGCCGCGTTGACCAGGTCCAGCGCGATGTCGACGATCATGTCCTCCTGGCCGCCGACCATGCCGCGCCGACCGACCTCGACCAGGATGTCCCGGGTGTCCAGGCCGTAGCGGTCGGCAGCGTCCTCCGCGTGCCGCAGGAAGCTGCTGTACACGCCCGCATAGCCGAGGGTGAGGGTCTCCCGGTCGACCTGGACCGGCCGGTCCTGCAGCGGGCGGACGATGTCGTCGGCCGCGTCCATGAGCCGGAACACCGCACAGCCGTGCCGCCACCCCATCAGATCGGCGACCGCGACGAACGCCTCCAACGGGCAGTTGCCCGCACCCGCGCCCATCCCGGCCAGCGAGGCGTCCACCCGACGCACGCCGTGCTCCACCGCGACCACCGAATTGGCGACGCCCAGACCGAGGTTGTGGTGCGCGTGGATGCCGATCTCGGTCTCCGGCGCCAACACCTCGCGGTACGCCCGCACCCGATCGCGCACGCCGTCCATGGTGAGCCGGCCGCCGGAGTCGGTGACGTACACGCACTGCGCGCCGTAGGACTCCATCAGCTTCGCCTGGCGCGCCAGTTCGTCCGCGGGCGCGAGGTGACTCATCATCAGGAAGCCCGCGACGTCCATGCCCAGCTCGCGGGCCGCCGCGATGTGCTGGGCGGAGATGTCCGCCTCGGTGCAGTGCGTGGCCACCCGGACCGAGCGAACTCCCAGGTCGTGGGCCCGGCGCAGCTCGGCCAGCGTACCGATGCCCGGCAGCAGCAGGGTGGTCAGCTTGGCCCGGGTGACCACCTCGGCCGCCGCCGCGATCCACTCGTCGTCGGAGTGCGCGCCCGGCCCGTAGTTGACGCTCGACCCGGCCAGCCCGTCGCCGTGCGCGACCTCGATCGCGTCCACGCCGGCCGCGTCCAGCGCGGCGGCGATCTCCCGGACCTGGTCGGTGGTGTACCGGTGCCGGATGGCGTGCATGCCGTCCCGCAGGGTCACGTCCTGGACGTAGATCTCGTGCGTCATCGGGTGGCCGACCTCTCTGCCGCGCGCAGCGCGGCGGACGTCATGATGTCCAGGTTCCCGGCGTACGCCGGCAGGTAGTGCGCCGCGCCCTCGACTTCGAGGAAGACCGAGACCAACTTGCCGCTGCCGCCCGCCAGTCGGGCGAGCGGATCGTTCGCCGTGATCGGGCGGAACTGCACGTCCTGCTTGAGCCGGTAGCCCGGGACGTAGGAGGCGACCTCGGCGACCATGGTCAGGATCGACGCGGTCACCGCCGCCTCGTCGGCGTCCGCGCCGATCACGCAGTACACCGTGTCGCGCATGATCATCGGTGGTTCGGCCGGGTTCAGCACGATGATCGCCTTGCCCTCGGCCGCGCCGCCGACCTGTTCCAGGGCACGCGACGTGGTCTCGGTGAACTCGTCGATGTTGGCGCGAGTGCCGGGACCGGCCGAACGCGAGGAGATGGACGCGACGATCTCCGCGTAGGCCACCGGCGCGGTTCGGGACACCGCGGCGACGATCGGCACGGTGGCCTGGCCGCCGCAGGTGACCATGTTCAGGTTGGCCGCGTCCGGATGCTCGTCCAGGTTGACCGCCGGGATCACGTACGGGCCGAGCGCGGCCGGCGTCAGGTCGATCAGCCGCTTCCCGTACGGCGCGAGCACCTTGGCGTTGTGCCGGTGCGCACCCGCCGAGGTCGCGTCGAACACGATTTCGATGTCCGCGAAGTCGGGCATGGCGAGCAGGCCCTCGACGCCCTCGTGCGTGGTCGGTACGCCGAATCGGGCCGCCCGGGCCAGGCCGTCCGACGCGGGGTCGATGCCCACCATCGCGGCGAGTTCGAGCGTGCTCGACACCCGCAGAATCTTGATCATCAGGTCGGTGCCGATATTGCCCGACCCGATGATGGCGACCTTGGTCCGGTCGGTCATCGCTTGAGTCCCTTCGTGGGTTCCGCCAACTGTCGCGGCGCGTACCGCTCGCCCGTGCCGGGTCGCTCACCGAGTCCGAAGAAGCGCGCCGCGTTGCCGCCGAGGATCATCCGCCTTTGCTCCGCGGTCAGTTCGGGGCAGGCCCGGATCACGCCGCCGGGGTCCGACTCGCCCAGCGGGAACGGGAAATCGGTGCCGAGCATGACCCGATCCGGCCCCATCACCTCGACCAGCAACCGCAACGCGCGCGGGTCGAACACGGCCGAGTCGACGTGGAAGCGCCGTACGTACTCGGACGGCGGCCTGGGCGAATCGGCCCGGACCAGATCCCGGTTGTGCCACGCGTTGTCGGCCCGGCCGAGCAGGAAGGCGAAGCTGCCGCCGCCGTGGCAGAAGCACAGCCGCAGTGACTCGGGCAACTTCTCGAACGCGCCCTGGAGGATCATCCCGAGGATGCTCAACTGGGTCTCCGCGGGCATCCCGACCAGCCACGGCAACATGTGGCCGCGCATGCGCTCGCCGCCGAGCATGTCCCACGGGTGCACGAGCACCGGGATCTCCTCGGCGGCACAGTGCGCGAGGAACTCCACGATCCCGTCGTCGCCGAGGTACCGGTCGCCGACGTGGTTGCCGATGTGCACGCCGCGATGCCCGGCCGCCGCGGCCCGGGACGCGGTCTCGCATGCCGCGCCGATGTCCTGGAGCGGGACCTGACACAGCGGCAGCAGTCGCTCCGGGTCGAGCGAGCAGTAGTCGAGGATGCGTTCGTTGACCAGGTCGCACCACTCGACCGCGCGCGCGGTCTCGGCCGCGTAGCCGAACATCAGCGGCGTCGAGGAGATCGCCTGGACGTCCACGCCGAGCGTGTCCATGTCCGCCAGCCGGCGTTCGGGGTCCCACAGCGGCGCGATCACCGGGCGGTACTCGTCCTCGCCGCTCATCATCATCCCGGTGCCGTCACCGTGGACCCGCAGCCACGGCTCGCCCGCGCCCGTCAGGATGCGGCTCTCGGCCCGCGAGATCCTCGGGAAGACGTGCGAATGGACGTCGATGACAGTCACGGAACCTCCGTGGTTTCACCGCCGGGCTCGGCCGGCGGTCGGGGCAGGGGTGCAGATCAGGCGGCGGGTCCGGGCCCGGTCCGGGGGGTCCCGGCGGTGTCGGAGCGGGGCACGGTTCGCGGACGCATCGCGTCCGGCCAGTGCCGGCCCGGGTGGATCGCGCCGCAGTGCGGGCAGGTGCGGTCGCCGTCGTAGAAGGCCTCGAACAGCGGCGGCAGGTCTTCGACGATCGACCCGAGTTGCACCGTCGAGCGGTTCACCAGCCGGTGACACTCGACGCAGTACCACTCGAAGGCGTCGATCAGACCCTGCGCCCGGCTGAATTCGACCACCAGTCCGATGCTGCCCGCCTCGGGCCGCTGCGGCGAGTGCCGCACGTGCGGCGGCAGCAGGAAGACGTCGCCCTCGTTGATCTGGATGTCGACCGGCGGCTTGCCCTCCTCCTCCATCACCCGGAGCACCATGTTGCCCTGGAGCTGGTAGAAGAACTCCTCGATCGGGTCGTCGTGGAAGTCGGTGCGCTGGTTGGGCCCGCCGACCACGGTGACCACCAGGTCGGCCTCGGTCCAGATCTGGATGTTGCCGACCGGCGGCTTCAGCAGCTCCCGGTGCTCGTCGATCCACCGGGCGAAGTTGAACGGCAGGCCATTGGTCGGCTTGGGCAGACTCATCGCTCGCGGTCCCTTTCTCTCACGGTCCGTTCGCGTTCTCGCGCGGTCGGTTCGGGTGCTCGCACTTCGGTTGTCGCGCGGTCGGTTCGGGCGCTCGCGCGGTTCGGTTCTCGCGCGGTTCGGTTCGGGTTCTCGCGCGATCGCCTCAGGGCTCGCCGACGACGGCGGGGTCCGGCGTGGAGCGGTCCCGCGTGGAGCGGTCCCGCGTGGAGCGGTCCCGCGTGGAGCGGTCCCGCGTGGAGCGGTCCGGCCTCGGCAGGTACGCGACACAGGAGATCTCGATCAGCAGATGCGGATGCGGGAGCTGGTGGACCGCGACGGTGGTGCGCGTGGGGCCGCTCTCGTCGAAGTACTCGGCGTAGACCTCGTTGTAGCCGCCGAAGTCGTTCATGCTGACCAGGTACGTGGTGAGCGAGACCGCGTCGGCCAGACCACCGCCCGCGGCGGCCAACAGGTCGGCGATGTTCTCGATCACCGCCCGGGTCTGCGCCCGGATGTCCAGATCGGTGGTGCCCATCGCGTCCGCGCTCGCGCCGACGAAGGTGCCGTCGGGTCGCCGGGAGCTGGTGCCGGACACGTAGACGAAGTCACCGGCCCGCTTGACGTGCGGGAACCGGCCGCGCGGGGCGGCCTTGCCGGCGACCAGGATGCCGTCGTCGGCGCTCATCGTGTGGTCACCTCCGCGCGGCCGAGGCCGGCCGCGGACACGCGCACGTGCGCGCCCTTGGGCAGCGGCATCGCGGCGGTGGCAGCCCCCGCGAGCACGACCCATCCGGGCCGGAGTTCGAGACCGGCCTCGGCGGCCAGTCGGGCTGCCGCAATCAGCGAGCGCAACGGGTTGCCCAGGATCGCCGCCGAGGACCCGGTCGCCACGACGCGTCCGTCGATCTCGACGAGCAGGCCCAGGTTGCTCAGGTCGAGTCCGGTCGGGTCGTGCCAGGGACCGAAGCCGAAGCCGGCCGCGGACGCGTTGTCCGCGATCACGTCGGGCAGCGTGAACTTGAAGTCCGCGTAGCGCGAGTCCAGCACCTCGTAGGCGACCGCGACACCGGCGATCGCGCGGACCGCCTCGGCCGGGGTGATCGTGCCGGACAGCGGGCTGCCGATCAGGAACGCGATCTCCGGCTCGATCCGGGGGTGGATCAGCTCGCCCAGGTCGAGCACACCACCCTCCTCGACCTGCATCGCGTCGGTGAGCAGCCCCCAGATCACGTCGTCGACGCCCATCTGGACCATCTTGGCGCGGCTGGTGAACCCCATCTTGACGCCGATCAGCGCCTCGCCCCGGGCCACCCGACGGTCGATCACGGCGCGCTGGACCCGATACGCGGTGTCCAGGTCGAGATCGGTGGTGTCGGTGAGCCGGGCGACGGTACGCCGGCCTCGTCCGGCCTCGTCCAAAGTGGCGGCGAGGGCGGCCACGAGTCGGGCGCCGGTGGCTTCGCCGTCACCCACGTGCGGGGCGCCCGCGGTGCTCTCGGTCGCGCCGTCGGCGGTGTCGGTCATCAGTTCTCCTCGGGGTTCGTCGCCGCGAACGCGACACGTACGTCGCCGAGCCCGTCGATCCGGGCCTCCAACACGTCTCCCGGGGCCACCGCCACCATCGGGCCCAGCGCGCCGGTGAGCACGGTGTCCCCGGCGCGCAGCGGTCGGCCGAGCCGGACGAGGATGTCCGCGAGCCAGATCGCCGCGTTCAGCGGGTGGCCCAGGCAGGCCGCGCCGACGCCGGTGGAGACCGGCTCGCCGCGCCGCTCCAGGACCATGCCCGCGAGCCGCAGGTCCGAGTCGCCGAGCGCCACCGGCCGGTTGCCGAGCACGTACATCCCGGAGGAGGCGTTGTCCGCGACGGTGTCCGCGATGCCGATGTCCCAGTCGCGCACTCGGCTGCCGCACACCTCGATCGCGGGCAGCACGAACGCGGTGGCCCGGATCAGGTCGGCGACGGTGTGCCGCTCGTGCGTCAGGTCGGCCTCCAGTACGAGCGCAACCTCGGCCTCGGCCCTGGGCTGGAGCACCGCACCGACCGGTATCTCGGCGCCGTCCGGCACCGCCATGTCCGCGTACAGCATGCCGAAGTCCGGTTCGTGCACCCCGAGCTGGCTCTGCACGGCGGCGGAGGTCAGGCCGATCTTGCGCCCGACCAGCCGGCGGCCCTCGGCGAGCCGGCCGACGGTCAGCCGCTCCTGGACCGCGTACGCGTCCTCGACGCCGGTGATCAGGTCGCGCACCGGCGCACACGGGACGCCGGACCTCTCCGCGTCGAGCAGCCGCGCGGCGGCCGCGTCGATGGCGTTCGTCGTTGTCTCAGTCACTGTCACTCTCGTTCCCGGCGGCGGTCGGATCCTGATTCGGTCAGATCTTGATGCAGATGTTCACCGGTTCGGAGAAGAAGTCCAACGAGTACTCGCCGCCCTCCCGGCCGATCCCGGATGCCTTGATCCCGCCGAACGGGGTGCGCAGGTCCCGCAGATTCCAGCAGTTGACCCACACGATCCCGGCCTCGACGCGCGGGGCGACCCGGTGCGCGCGGGAAAGGTCACGCGTCCAGACGGTCGCGGCCAGGCCGTACGGGCTGTCGTTGGCGAGTTCGATCGCCTCGTCCTCGGTGTCGAACGGCAGCACATGGCAGATCGGCCCGAAGACCTCCTCCCGTACCGTGCGCGCGCTCTGCGGCAGGCCGGTCAGCACCGTCGGTTCCACGTGGAACCCCCGGTCCCGCTCGTCACCGAAGCTCGGTACGCCGCCGCCCGCGACGACCGTGGCCCCCTCCTCGACGGCGAGCCGGTAGTAGGACAGCACCTTGTCCCGGTGCGCCGCCGAGATCATCGGACCGTAGTCGGTCAACGCCCCCGCTCGGGAGCCGAGTTCGGCCACGAACGCGGCGAAGATCGAGCGCTCGACGTAGATCCGCTCGGTGCACAGGCAGATCTGGCCGGAGTGGGTGAAGGCGGAGCGTACGGTGCCCGCCACCGCTTCCTCGAAGTCCGCGTCGGCGAACACGATCGCCGGGTTCTTGCCGCCGAGTTCGAAGGACACCGGGGTGATGTGCTCGGCCGCCTTGCGCATGATCGCGCTGCCGGTGGCCGATTCGCCGGTGAACGCGATGGCGTCGACACCCGCGTGCTCGGTGAGGAACTCCCCCGCCGCACCCGCGCCGTGACCGTGGATCAGGTTGAACACGCCGACCGGCAGCCCGGCTTCGTGGATCACCTCGGCGAGCAGCGTCGCGGTGCACGGCGTCTCCTCGGACGGCTTGGCCACCACGGTGTTCCCGGCCGCGAGCGCGGGGGCGACCTTCCAGGTCAGCAGCAGGAGCGGGAGGTTCCACGGCGAGATGATCGCGACCACGCCCAGCGGACGGCGCACGGTGTAGTTGAGCGCCTGGCCGGTGCCGCCGCTCCATCCGGGCACGGCGGTCGAGTGGGCCCGCTCGGGCCGCCCGTACAACAGGTCGGCGTAGGCGCGGAAGTTGCCGATCGCCCGGGGGATGTCCACGGTGGCGGCGAGCTCGCGCGGCTTGCCGGTGTCCGCGACCTCGGCGGCCACGAACTCCTCGAACCGGGCCGCGATGCCGTCCGCGATCCGCCGCATCGCCTCGGCCCGAAGCTCGACGGACGTCGACCCCCACTGCGAGAGCGCGCTGCGAGCGGCGGCGACGGCGGCGTCGACGATCGCCCGATCGGCCTCGGGAACATCGCCCACGACGGCCCCGTCCACCGGGTTCACCAGCGGGAATCTCTCGCCGCCCGCCCGGCTGAACTCTCCCGCCAGATAGTGCGCGGGCAGCACACCCGTCCCGGCCACCGACCGTCCCATCGCCCAATCCCTTCGCCGCAAGCCCCGACGCAGCGAGCTTCCCCCGACCACGACATGCCCGTCCAATACTCTTTGGACCGTGATGCATATCGATTTCGGTATGCCACTCGCCGCCATCGACCCGCTGATGCGACCGCTCGATCGAACCTCCTCGATCGCATGATCAAACTAATGCTTGAAGATAGCTTGACTCATTAGTTCGATGACCGATAGAACTACGACATCAAGCCGTCGCCGGAGGTAGAGATCATGGGCATCACCGCTGTTCCGCAGGTCACGCACCGTTTCGTGGAGGTCGACGGGGTTCGGGTCTTCTACCGGGAGACCGGGCCGGTGGGTGCGCCCGCGTTGCTTCTGCTGCACGGCTTTCCCTCGGCCTCGCACCAGTTCCGACGGCTGATGGACGTGCTGGGCAACGACTTCCGGTTGATCGCGCCGGACTACCCCGGCTTCGGGCACACCGAGGCACCGGCGGGCTTCACCTACTCGTTCGAACGGCTGGCCGATGTGGTCGAGGGCTTCGTGGACGCGCTCGGGCTGGATCGGTACGTGCTGTACACCTTCGACTTCGGCGGTCCGGTCGGGTTGCGGCTGGCCGAGCGGCGGCCGGCGGCGGTCGCCGGGTTGATCGTGCAGAACGCGAACGCCTACGCCGAGGGCCTGTCGGAGATGGCCCGCGACTTCATCGCACTCACCCCCGAGGTGGAGGGCGCCCGGGAGAAGGCCGCCGAGTTGCTGGTGCTGCCGGTGACCCGGAGCCAGTACGAGGGCGGCACCGCCGACCCCACCCTGGTGGCGCCCGACGGCTGGACCCTGGACCAGCACTTCCTGGACCAGCCGGGCCGCAAGGAGGCCCAGGTCGACCTGGCGCTTAACTACCACACCAACGTCGCGCTGTACCCGAAGTGGCAGGCATGGCTGGCCGAACACCGCCCGGCGACGCTGATCGTCTGGGGCCGCAACGACATCTTCTTCCCGGCGACCGGCGCACACGCCTACCTCGCCGACCTCCCCGACGCCGAGCTGCACATCCTGGACACCGGGCACTTCGCCCTCGAGGACAAGCTGCCGGAAATCGCCCCACTGATCGCGGACTTCCTGCCCAGGGCCTGGGATGGGAAGGCCCGGGCCGGGGACCGGAAGGAGAGCATCGGATCGGTGTCCCGCTGATCACGCCCGCCTCGGGTCCGCGTGTCGATCTCCCGGATCGGCGCCGTGCGCGGCGCGAGCCGGGAGCAGGGGCCCGAGCCGGAGCAGGGTGGCGGCGAGTGCGAGGACGTCCGCGACGGCGGTGACGGCACGCGACAGCGTCCATGCCACCTCCGGATCGGGCGTCGTCGCGGGGCTCGTGGTTGGCGGGCGAGGTGGCGCCTCGCTAGGTTGGCCAAGCACGTTGTCGCCGATCGAAAGCGGTTCTCGGTGGATGTCGCTCGCGCCATGGCCCACGATCCGCACGGCGTCTTCGCCCGAATGCGCGAGGCCGGACCCGTGCACGCGATCGTCGCGCCGGACGGCAGCCCCGCATGGTTGGTCACGCGGTACGCGGATGTCCAGGCGGCTCTGGGCGACCCGAGGTTGTCGTTGCACAAAGGGCATGCCAAGCCCGGCGGTTACAAGGGATTCGAACTCCCGCCCGCACTGGACGCCAACCTGCTCAACATGGACCCGCCCGACCACACCAGACTGCGCCGCCTCGCCGGCCAGGCCTTCACCCCGCGCCACACCGCCGACCTGCGCCCCCGGCTCGAACGCACCGTCGAGTCCTTGGCCGACGATCTCGCCGGCCGCGAACGGGTTGACTTGGTCAAGGACTTCGCGTCGCCCTTCGCGGTCGACGTGATCTCCGAACTGCTCGGCGTGCCGACAAAGTCCCGGTCCGACTTCCGCACCTGGACCAATGCCGTACTGGGCGCGGACGCCACCCGGGAGGGCATCCGCGCGACGGTGCGCGAGATGTACGCGTTCTTCGTCGCGCTGCTCGCCGCCAAGCGCGCCGAGCCCGGTCCCGACCTGCTGTCCGCGCTGATCGCCGCGCGGGACGCCGAGGATCGGCTGAGTGAGGACGAACTGACCTCCTTGGCCTTTCTGTTGCTCTTCGCGGGCTACGAGAACTCGGCCAACCTGATGGCCGGCGCGCTGCACGCGACGATCGAGGACGAGGCGCTGCGCGACGCGCTGCTCGCCGACCCGGAGGCGGTTCCGGTCCTGGTCGAGGAGGTCGCCCGGCACATGTCGCCGGCGCTGCTCGCGATCCGCCGCTTCCCGCTGGAGGACATCGAACTCGGCGGCGTCACCATCCCGGCCGGCGACACCGTCTTCCTGTCGATCGCCTCGGCCAACCGCGACCCGCGTCGCTACGCCCGTCCGGACCGGATCCAGTTGGACCGCCCCGATCCGGCCCGCCACCTGAGCTTCGGCCAGGGCATCCACTACTGCATCGGCGCACCGCTGGCCCGCCTGGAGGCCGAACTCGCGGTCCGCACCATCCTGACCCGCTTCCCGAAGACCCGACGGCACGCGCCGGTCTCGTGGCAGCCGTCGGTCCGCGTGCGCGGCCTGAGCACGCTCCCGGTCGAACTCGGCGACTGACCCGGACGACTTGTGTCGCCCCGCGCCGGCGTCGGGGATTCCCGGGGCCGCTGTCCGGGCGTTTCCGGGAGTCGCGGCGGGAGGGTGCCGCCGCGGCGGAACCGCGAAAGGGGTCGTCCGGCGTCCGTTGGGTCATGCCACTGTCGGCGAACTGTCACAACTCTGTGAGAACTCTGTGGGCCGGCCGGATTGTCCGGTGACGGCGCGTCCGAAAGGGACCACAGTGGAAGCCGCACGACAGGGGATCGACGGTGCGACCTCACGACCGTCGAAGGGTGGCGTGCCATGGATGGGGAGTCGGAGCAGATGTCTGTTCGTCGAGCGGTTTCCGCGCAGGCGCACCACCACGGCGTACTCGGCCGGGAGACCGACGGCGGCGCCCTCGGGCGGGCCCGAGCCGGCCGGCCGTCGGGCGTGCGCTGGTGGACTCGGCGCACCACGCAGGGCGCCGCGATGATCGCGCTGATGGTCGTGGCGCTGGTGGTCGGGCCTTCGCTGGGCGTACTGCCGTCGCTGTCCGAGCGGGTGGACGGGGTCAGCCGGATCACGAACGTGGTCCACGACTCGGACGCCCCGGTACACAAGCGCTGACCGAGCGGCTCGCTCGCCTCCCGCTCCGCCCTCTCCCGAGGGCCGGCCTCTGCGATCGGGTGGGGCCGGCGGGCCCGGGTCGGTTCGGTGCCCGCCCGACACCGTTTTCGTGCGGGCCGCCCGACATCGCTTCAGTGCCGTACCGACTCGATCACCCGACGCAGGCCGACCTCCAATAGCCGCGGGTCGTCCCAGTCGCGGGTGACGTGGTCGAACAACATCCCCTGGAGCAGCGCCAGCATGATGTGCCCGTCCAGGCGCGCGTCGGTGGAGCCCAGCGACAACGCGATCAGTTCCGCGAAGGCTCGGAACTCGGCCTGACAGCGGATCATCGCCTCGCGGATCAACGGCTCGCGCGCGCCCGCGAGTTCCAGCTCCAGACGGGCCAACTGCACGCTGCGTTCGCCGTCCCACCACTCGCGCATGTACACGGCCAGTTGCGGATAGTCGATCTCGATCGGCCGGACCGCCGTCATCCGCATCAGTTCGTGCGTGATCTCCCCGGCGAACCTCTTGTCCCGTTCGGCCATCCGCTCGATCACCGCCAGGATGAGCTGATCGCGGGTCTTGAAGTAGTACGTGACCGAGCCGTTGGGCAGCCCCGCCTCCTCTTGTACCGCGCGATGGGTGAGCCCGCGCAGCCCGTGAGTGGCCAGCACCCGAATCGACGCGTCCAGCATCAGCGTGCGGCGGTCGACGCGCGCCGAGCCGGCGGGCGGATCGGGTGTGGCGGGTACGCCGGCCGGGGCCACCCGGACTGCCGGGGCCGATGTGGCGGAGGGGGCAGAGGCGTCGGGCGTGCCGGCGGGATCGTTCACGTGGGGCATGTGTCCATTATCCCTGCGCTTGACGCTTGTAGAAATATTCTCTACAACTATAGAACTTACTTCTACGAACGTAGGAACAGCGATGGCTTCCTCAGGGATACCCGCCACCGAGTCCGCGGTCGGGGCCGACGCGGACGCGGCCACCGAACCCGCCGAATCCGCCGGGGCCGCCGGGCGCTCGCGATCCGCGGGCCCCGGCTCGACCCGCTCCGCCCGCCCGGTGAATCCGAAGCTCGTTCTGCTGCTCGTGTGTGTCGCGCAGTTCGTGCTGCTCGTCGACGACACGATCGTCAACGTCGCGCTGCCCACCATCGGCGACGATCTCGACTTCACCGAGAGTTCGCTGTCCTGGGTCACCAACGCCTATTTCCTGACCTTCGGCGGCTTCCTGCTGATCGGCGGCGGTCTGGCCGACCTGCTCGGCCGACGGCGCCTGTTCGGGATCAGCCTGGTGATGTTCGTGCTGGCGTCGGCGGTCTGCGGC
Source organism: Embleya sp. NPDC025285 (assembly GCF_055558835.1). NCBI lineage: Bacteria > Bacillati > Actinomycetota > Actinomycetes > Kitasatosporales > Streptomycetaceae > Embleya > Embleya sp. NPDC025285. The sequence goes on along the minus strand of NZ_JBVHLU010000007.1, from coordinate 17,734 downwards.
ATCGCGCCGAACTCCGCGGTGCTGATCGGAGCCCGCGCCGCACAGGGCATCGCCGGCGCGCTGTTGTCCCCCGCCGCGCTGGCCATCCTGCTGGCGACCTTCCGGGAACCGGCCGAGCGAGCCCGTGCGCTGGGCACCTGGGCCGCACTCACCGGGCTCGGCGCGGCCACCGGCCTGTTGCTCGGCGGCGCGCTCGTCGAGTGGACCCACTGGCGCTGGATCTTCCTGATCAACCTGCCGGTGGGCGCGCTCACGCTGCTCGCGCTGCCCAAGGTGATCGGCCCGGACGACCGGGAAGCGGTCCGTCGCGTACCGGACTTCGCCGGTGCCGCGATCGGCACCGCCGCCGTGCTGACGCTCGTGTACACCGTGGTCGAGACCGACACCCACCCGTGGAGCTCGACCCGGACCCTGCTCGGACTGGGCATCGCGGCCGTCCTCGCGATCGGCTTCGCGGTACGCCAACGCTACGCGGCCGAACCGCTGCTGCCCCGAGCCCTGTTGCGGATGCGGCACCTGGTACTCGCGGACGTCCTGGTGCTGGTCGCGGCAGGCGGTCTGTTCGCGATGTTCTTCTTCCTCACCCTGTACATGCAGCGAATCCAGGGCTGGTCGCCGATGGAGACCGGCCTGTCCTTCCTGCCGTTCAGCGTCGGCATGGGACTCGGGGCGGCGGTGTCCACCAAACTGATCGCCAACCGCGGCCCGTTGCTTCCGGTGAGCGTGGGCCCGGCGGTCGCCGCCGGCGGCATGTGGCTGATGAGCCGCCTGGACGCGCACAGTTCGTACACCGGTCACCTGATGCCCGCGCTGGTGGTCACCGGCCTGGGCCTGGGCGTCGCGTTCGTCGCGATCATCCACACCGCGACCGGCGGAGCCGGCGAGGGCGAAGGCGGCGTCGCCTCGGCGATGGTGACGACGTGTCAGCAGATCGGCGCGGCGATCGGCATCGCGGTCCTGGTCACGGTCGCGACCAACCACACCAAGGATCGGGTGAAGTCCGGCGTCGTGCAGCAGGACGCCGTGGTGGACGGATTCAGCCGGGCATTCGAGATCCAGGCGGGCCTGATGGGCGCGGCAGCCCTCCTGGGCATCGTGGTCGGCGTGGCCACCGCCCGCCACCACGCGGCCCGGAAGGAAGCGGGGCCGGATCCTCTCTCGGGCTTGACGTAGGAGAACCCGGGGCGGCCGGGTTCTATTCGGCGCCACCTCGGGCGGGTTCGCCGAGGTGGCGCCGGCGGTACGACCACGTCACCGCCGCCAGGAGCGGCGCCCACCACACCAGCGGCTGGTACAGCACGCCGAGCAGGTCGCCTCCGGAATCGGTCATGTCGTCGTGCGGAACGGCCCACCAGAACAGGAACTGGGTCCACAGCAGGGCCAGGATCACCACACCGGTGTAGGCGACGCGCGTCACGAGCACCGGATTCATCCGCCGCCCGCCGACGAACGGGACCCAGCGGGGTGGGCGTTCGCCCCAGGGCCGGACCAGTCCGAGGGTGAGCAGGGCGGCCAGTTCGGTGCTCAGGCTGAGGAAGACCACCCACGGCCCGCCCCACCCGGTCATGTTCATGTTCGCGTAGCCCTGCTCGGTGTATCCACCGTGGTTGCCGAAGACGAGCGCGAACCGCCAGATCGCGGAGGGCAACGGGGTCAGCGCCGCGACATGCGCGGCCACGATCGCCCAGCGCGGGGCGGGTGGCACTTCAACGGCGGAGCCCGGTACGGGAGCAGGTGCGGGTGTGCTGGTGGCGCCGGTCTCCGGAGGTGTGATCATGTGCGGAATTCTGGCATCGGGTGCGATGTCACCACCTCGGCGTACGGACCTGCCTTTCGGTCGATCGCGGGGATGAGGGCGGAGCGTCGGGTACGGCCCGCGAGGGATCGACGGCCCGGCGGTCGAGACCGGATTTGTTCGAGGCGGTCGGGTTCAGTCGCGTTCGGCCCGCCGCACCGTGCTCGAGTCCTGGGGCTCGAATTCGGAACTCCGGCGCGCGGGACGACGATCCACCGACCCCCGATCCGCCGATCCGGTGAACTCCCGTCGCGTCGTGCGTGTCCTCGTGAACGCGGTCTCGGACATGTGCAAGACACTCGGCATGGACACCACTTCCGCCACGTCGCGCCGTACGTTGCTGATGGGCGCCGCCGCCACCCTCGGTCTTCTCACCGTCGCCACACCGTCCGCCGTCGCCACCGACGGACAACCCTCCCCACGCCCCGCCTTCGTCTCGGAACCGGTCCGCTTCGTCGACGCCGGGCCCGGACGCATCGCGGTCACCTTCGACGACGGACCGCACCCCGAGTACACGCCGCGGGTACTGCGGGTACTGCAGAAATATCGGGTGCCCGCGACGTTCTGCGTCGTGGGCTCGGAGGTCGAACGACACCCCGGACTGCTCCGCGCGATCCATGACGGCGGCCACGCGATCGCCGGCCACTCGTGGTCCCACGCCGACCTCCGGCAACTGCAGCCGGCCGCCGTGATGGAGGAAGTGGAGCGCAATCTGACCACAATCGATCAAGTCCTGCCGGGACTTCGGATCGAGTGGTTCCGCGCCCCGTACGGCCGCTGGTCGGCGGAGGTGATGGGCGCGCTGCGCGCCAACGGCCTGCGCCCCCTCGGCTGGTCCGTCGATCCCCGCGACTGGGAACAGCCCGGCACGAACGAGATCGTCCGCCGAATCCTGGCCGACACCACAACCGGCTCGATCATCGTCAACCACGACGCGGGCGGCGACCGCTCCCAAACGGTGGCCGCCCTGAGCCTATGGCTTCCCCGCCTCCTGGCAGCCGGCTACCGCTTCGTCCTCCCAACCTGACCCGCCCCCACCACACATCCCACCCCGAGAAACCCGACACAAGCCCAAGCCCCGGGCCGGCAACGCACGTAACCCGACGCAGCCGACACCGGCACGCCGGACGTGCGTCAACGCAGCCCGGGTCGGCACCACAGCCAAGCAGCGGACCGGGGTCGCGCGCGATCGAACCGCGAGCGCCCCGGCAGCGCACCACGTCCGCGCGGCCACGCAACGCGCCGACGCGGCGGGCGGCGGCGGACGACCGGCCCAGCCGCCGAGTCGCAGGTCGCCGCGGCGACGAGCATGGGCGGCCGTGGGCGGCGCTGAGCCCGCGCCGTGTGGCGGTCGCTGAGCCCGCGCCGTGTGGCGGTCGCTGAGCCCGCGCCGTGTGGCGATGGGAGTGGCCGGGCGTAGCGGGTCCTGTGCCGGGCGCACGTTGGTGTCGGCGGATTCGGCCCTCGCTTCCTGTACGGGTGTCCGCGTCCGGCCGGGCAGGAGAAGGCCCCGAGACATGCTCGGCCGGTGCCGCACGATCGGGGCGCGACGCCGGACGGTCGGGTGCTGCCGGTGGGCCACGACGGCACGCACATCCTCGGCCGGACCCCGAATCAACGGAACGTGACGCCCGGTGGTCGAGTGACGCCGGTCGATCGGGGCGAAGTGCCGAAGGTACTCGACCGGGTGGGTCGGGTGAGGGTGGTCGGGTGTGGGTCAGGGGCGGGTGGTGTGTCGGCTTCGGTGGGGGGCTTCGAAGGGGGCGGGGGGCTTCGTGCAGGATTCGCAGCGGCCGGTGAGGGCGACGGCTGTCGGGTCGAGGACGAAGCCCTGTGCGGCGGCCAGGCGGGAGGCGACGTCGTCCAGTAGGTCGCCCGGCGCGTGGCTGACCGTGCCGCAGACGCGGCAGCGTACGTGCACGTGTGTGCCGCCGACCAGGTGGCCCGCCAGGTGGTAGGTGGCCGCGTCGTGGCGCAGCCGGGTGAAGGCGACCAGGTCGAGGCGTTCGAGTGCGTCCAGCGCGCGGTAGATGGTGGTCCGGTGCACGCCCGGCGCCGCCCGGGACACGGCGGCGAAGATCGCGTCGGCGCTCAGATGTTCGTCGGCGTCCGCGAGCACCCGAAGCACTGCGGTGCGCGCCACCGTGACCCGCTCGCCGTGCGCGCGGATCTGCCGCACCGCCTCGGACACCGGGTCGGGGGTGGGGTGCTGTACACCGTCGTCCATATGCAACAGTGTCGCATCTGGCCGATCGACAACCCGACATGGGGTGACAGGCCGGGCATACCGATACGAGGCACCGAGGCACGACGAAGGGGCGGTGGGTGCGGTGGTGGTCCGCGAGCGCGACGACGCCTGCCCCGGGGTCGTGGACGCGTCGCCGGCCGACGACGGCCTGATCGCGCGCGTACGCCTCCCGGGCGGTCGGCTCACCCCCGCCCAACTACACGAACTCGCCGAGCTGGCAGCGCGTTTCGGTACCGGTTCGATCGACCTGACGGCACGCGCGAACATCCAACTGCGCGGCCTGGCCGAGGCCGACCTGCCCGCCCTCGCCGAGGCCGTCACCGCGGCCGGCCTGATGCCCTCCCGCAGCCACGACCGGGTGCGCAACATCCTCGCGAGCCCACTGGCCGGCCGCGACCCGAACGCGCTGCTGGACGCGGACGCCGTACTCACCGCCGTCGACCACGCCCTGTGCGCGGCCCCGGATCTGACCGCCCTGTCCGGCCGCTTCCTGATCGGCATCGACGACGGCGGGCTCCCGATCGCCTCCGCCCGGCACGACCTGGACCTGGTCGCGCCGGCCCGCGACACCTTCGCGCTGCACACCGCCGGCCACGACACGGCCTGGCGATTCGCCCCCGCCGACGCACCGGCGGCGATCGTTCACGCGGCCCGCGCGTTCCTGGCCGCCCGCGCCGACACGGGTGCCTGGCATATCCGCGAACTCCCTTCCGGCGCGGCCCGGTTCGCCGCCACCCTCGGGTCCGCCCCCTTCCCGAGTCGTATCCGCGAGCCCGCGGTCGCCGGCCCGAGCCCCGGCGGGCCACGTCGCCACAGCGGCAGCCGGCCACCCATCGGCGTACTCCCGCAGTCCGACGGCCGCTTCGCCGTCGGAGCACTGGTCCCCCTCGGTCGCCTGACGCGACGTCACCTGTCCACCCTCGTCGGCTTGCGGGCCGAACTGCGCATCACCGGCACCAGAGGCGTGGTGATCCGCGACGTGACCGACCCGGCAGCGACCTCGGCCGCTCTCGAAGCAGCCGGCCTGCCATGCGACCCCGCTTCCCCGTGGCGCGGCGTGACCGCGTGCAGCGGCCTGGGCGCCTGCCGCCGGGCCCTGGCCGACGTGCGCACCGAGGCCACCCGTCACGCACTGGGCCACTCCCCCATCGGCGTCGCCCTCGCGGACACCACCCCGATGGACACGGATCGTGCGGCCGCCGATCCCCCCGGGGCTCTCGGCCGCGCCGACACGCACTGGGTCGGCTGTGCCCGCGCATGCGGCAAGCCCGCCGGTGCGACGCTTGTGGTCGCGCGCGAGGACGGCACCTACGAAACCGTCCCGCCCGGCCGAGCGCCCACCCCCGGACCGGTACCCGCACGGGTACCCGCACCGGGCCCACCGGCACCGTCCACCCCGGCATGACGGCCGACGGACTCCCCGCGCGGCAGATTCTTCATCGGGCACGCAGCACCATGCCCCCCACACGCACGACGACCATCACCACCACCCACACCCGGGCAAAGGAGCAGCCGACGTGGACGACGACTGGATCAAGGACGGCGCCGAGATCTATCGGCGTTCGTTCGCGACCATCCGGGCCGAGGCGGACCTGTCCCGCTTCCCCGAGGACGTCTCGCGCGTCGTCGTCCGGATGATCCACGCGTGCGGCATGACCGACCTCCCGCAGGACGTCGGCTTCCACCCCGATGTGGCCCGTGCCGGTGCCGAGGCGCTGCGTGCCGGTGCGCCGATCCTGTGTGACGCGAACATGGTCGCGTCCGGGGTCACGCGCAAGCGGCTGCCCAAGGACAACGACGTGCGCTGCCTGCTCGCCGACCCGCGCACTCCGGTCCTGGCCGCCGAACAGCGCACCACCCGCAGCGCCGCCGCCGTGGACCTGTGGGTCGACGACCTCGCCGGCGCCGTGGTCGCGGTCGGCAACGCGCCGACCGCGCTGTTCCGGCTGCTCGAACTGATCGACCAGGGCGCCCCGCGCCCCGCCGCGATCATCGGGATCCCGGTCGGCTTCATCGGCGCGGCCGAGTCCAAGCAGGCCCTGGCCGACCATCCCGCCGGCATCCCCTATCTCGTCGTACACGGCCGCCGCGGCGGCAGCGCGATGACCGCCGCCGCCCTGAACGCACTGGCGAGCGACCAGGAATAGGCGGCGGGCAACAGCCCGAAGCCGAGAAGTCGCGAAAGAGAATCGCCCCACCCACCCCCAGGAGCACAGCGTGACCACCACCGGCCGCCTGTACGGCATCGGCCTCGGCCCGGGCGACCCCGAGCTGATCACCCTGAAGGCGCATCGCCTGATCACCTCGGCCGACGTGGTCGCCTACCCGGTCAAGAAGGGTGCGCGCGGCGTCGCGATCACCATCGCCGAGCCGTATCTGAGCGACACTCAACTCCGCCTCCCGCTCGAATACCCGGTAACCACCGAGAGCACCGATCACCCGGGCGGGTACGACGGCGCGCTCGCCGACTACTACGACTCGACCGCCGCCGAGATCGCCGCGCACCTGGACGCCGGGCGCGACGTCGCGGTGCTGTGCGAGGGGGACCCGTTCTTCTACGGCTCGTACATGTACTGGCACGAACGCCTCGCCGACCGCTATCAGGTCGAGGTGGTGCCCGGCGTGACCTCGGTCAGCGGCGCGGCGGCCGTGCTGGGCCGGCCGCTCGTGCAGCACGACGAGGTGCTCACCATCCTGCCCGGTACGCTCCCGCCCGACGTGCTCGCGGCCCGGCTGCGGACCGCCGACTCGGCTGCGGTGATCAAGCTCGGCAAGCGGCATTTCCCGGCGGTGCGCGGTGCGTTCGAGCAGGCCGGGCTGGCCGAGCGCACCTGGTACGTGGAGCGCGCGACCACCGATCGGCAGCAGGTGCGGCCGCTCGCCGACGTGGTCCCGGAGGAGGTCCCGTACTTCTCCCTCGTGATCACCCCATCGGCGGCGTCCGGCGGCGAGTTCGCGACCAACCGCACGCCGCGCGCGCCGGAACCGGAGTACGTGCTGCCCGAACCCACCGGCGAGATCGGCTCGATCGACGTGGTCGGCCTGGGGCCGGCCGGTCCGGAATGGCTCACCCCCGACGCGCACGCCGCGCTCGCCGCCGCCGATCACGTGGTCGGCTACGGCCCGTACGTCGACCGCGTGCAACCTCGCCCCGGGCAGAAGCGGCACCGCACTGACAACCGGGTCGAGGCCGAACGCGCGCGCCACGCCATCGCGTTGGCCGAGGCGGGCGGCCGGGTCGCGGTGGTCTCCTCCGGCGACGCGGGCGTGTTCGCGATGGCGTCGGCCGTACTGGAGGCCGCGCACGAAACGGCCACCGAGGTCCCGGTCCGGGTGGTCGCCGGGCTGTCGGCGATGCAGGCGGTGGCGTCCCGCGCGGGTGCGCCGCTGGGCCACGACTTCTGTGTGATCAGCCTGTCCGCGATCCTCAAGCCGTGGGACGTGATCGAGCGTCGGCTGACCGCCGCCGCCGAGGCGGACCTCGCGGTCGCGATCTACAACCCGGCCTCCAAGACCCGGCGGACCCAGGTCGCCGAGGCCCGCGACCTGTTCCTCAAGCACCGCGGCCCGGACACCCCGGTCGTGGTGGGCCGCGACGTCGGCGGCCCGACCGAGTCGGTGCGCGTGGTCCGGCTGGCCGACCTGGACCCGGAGGTGGTGGACATGCGTACGCTGCTGATCATCGGCTCGTCGCAGACCCGCACCTATCCTCGCCCGGACGGCGGCACCGGCGTGTACACGCCGCGGCGCTACCCGGCCTGACGATCGGGCCGACCGTGTTCGCGTACGTCCGTCGGGTCGAGCCGCGCCGTCCGCCGGGCCGGCGGCTCGGCCGGGTCGCCAAGATCGACTCGGGGCCGTCCTGTGTCACAGTGAGTGGCGTGCGCGACTCACCCTTCGGCCGCAGCGGACCGCTCGGCCGGCCCGGCAGGCCCGGCCAGGACCCACCGCGCGGCGGACTCCGCGTCGGTGACCTGTGCCGGTGCGCGCACCCGGGGACGGCGGATCAGCACCACCGGCAGACCCAGCTCGCGGGCGGCGGCGAGTTTGGCCGCCGTCAGGGCACCCCCACTGTCCTTGGTCACGAGCGCGTCGATGCGCCGGTCACGCAGCAGCGCGATCTCGTCGCCGACCGTGAACGGGCCTCGGGACAACAGCACTTCGCACGCGCGCGGCAACGCGCCCGTGGGCGGCTCGACGCTGCGCAGCAGGAACCACAGGTCGTCCAGGTGCGCGTAGGGCGCGGTCTCCAGGCGGCCCGTGGTCAGGAAGACCCGCCGAGCCAGGCCCGGCAGAATCCGCGCGGCCTCGTCGGCGGAGTCGACCGGGTGCCAGCGGTCGCCGGGCACGGCGGTCCAGCCCGGACGTTGCAGGCGCAGCAACGGGACCTCGGCCTCGGCACAGGCCGCGACCGCGTTCGCCGAGATCCGCGCCGCGAACGGGTGAGTGGCGTCGACCACGGCCACCGCGGCCCGCGCCCGCAACCACGCGACCAGGCCGGGCACGCCGCCGAAGCCGCCCACGCGGGTCTCGCCGACCGGCAACACGGGCGCGCTGGTACGCCCGGCCAGCGACGAAACGACACGCAATCCCGGGACGTCCACCAGCCGCGCGGCGAGCACACGCGCCTCGGCGGTGCCTCCCAGCACAAGCACCACACGGCCCCCGTCACCGACGGCGACCGACCCGACCGGATCACCGGAGGCAACCGAGCCGAGCGAGCCGCCCGATCCGATCATCGGCGCGTCGGCGGTACGGGCTTCCGTCGCCCCGCTCACCGTACGCGCCTCTCCCGACCCGCTCACGATTGGCTCCTCCCCCGATGACCCGCCCCGATCAGTTGCGCCGAGGGTGGACCACCGGAGCATGCGCGACCGCCGCCGCGACGGCCGCCTACCAGGCTCTGCTGACCGGCGAGTTTCCCGACCCGGTGACCGTGTGGCTGCCCGGCGGCCAGACGCCCGCGTTCGCCCTCGCCGTCGAAGAGCTCACGACCCAAGACCTCATGCCCCGAGAGCTCACGAGCCAAGAACGAAGAGCCCAGGAACGAACGGCCCAAGACCCCACGAACCAAGACCCCACAACCGAAGCCCCCACCGCGAAGCACCCCCCGCCCCACACCGCCATGGCCGGCGTAGTCAAGGACGCCGGCGACGACCCCGACGTCACCCACGGAGCACTGATCCGGGCCACCGTGCGGCACGCCGCGCCCGGTTCCGGCGTGATCTTCCGCGCGGGTCCGGGCGTCGGCACGGTGACCCTGCCCGGCCTGCCGCTCGCGGTCGGTGAACCGGCCGTCAATCCCGTCCCGCGCAAGCTGATTCGCGAGGCGGTGGCCCGGGTGGCCGCGGCGCACGGCGGCACCGGCGACGTCACGGTCGAACTGTCCGTGGACGACGGCGCCCGGATCGCCGAACAGACCTGGAACCCGCGGCTGGGCATCCTCGGCGGCCTGTCCATCCTGGGCACCACCGGCATCGTGATCCCGTACTCGTGCTCGGCCTGGATCGACTCGATCCGCCGTGGCATCGACGTCGCGCTGGCCACCGGCGAAACGCACGTGCTCGGCGCGACCGGCACCACCTCCGAGCGGGTCGGCGCCGAGGTGTACGGCCTGTCCGGCACCGCACTGCTGGACATGGGCGACTTCGCCGGCGCGCTGCTCAAGTACCTGCGCAGGCACCCGATCCCGCGGCTGACCATCGCCGGTGGCTTCGCCAAACTCTCCAAGCTCGCCGACGGCCATCTCGACCTGCACTCGGGCCGGTCGCAGGTGAACCTGGACGCGCTCGCCGAACGGGCCACGGCGGTCGGCGGGGACGCCGACCTGGCCACCCACATCCGCGCCGCGAACACCGCCCTGCACGCGCTCGAACTGGCCCGCGCGGCGGACGTCCCGCTCGGCGACGCCGTCGCGGAGGCCGCCCGCGACGCCGCCCGAGCCCTGCTGCGCGGCAGCGAACTCCCGATCACCGTCGACGTGATCGCGATCAACCGCACCGGCACCATCGTCGGCCGGGCCGCGCCCGCCTAGCCCCGGGCCCGATCCGGTCGGCGCCCGGTCGCCGCCGGTCCGGCTCACCCGACCGGCCTCGGCTCGGTCCGGTCACGAATCTCGCTGTACAAGTGGCTGTCGCAGAAGCCCGGTTCACCCAGGACGCGGCCGACCATGATGACCGCCACCGCCTTGATGCCGTTGTCCCGCACCAGGGAGACCAGGTCGACGAGTTCGCCGCGCACGATCAACTCGTCCGGACGCGACGCGCGCGCGACCACCGCGACCGGGCAGTCCGCACCGTACAGCGGGGTCAACTCGGCCACCACGCGCTCGACCTGACCCACCGCCAGATGCAGCACCAGCAGCGCGCCGGACCGGCCCAGGGTGGCCAGGTCCTCGCCCGGCGGCATCGCCGTCGCGTTGCCCGCGACCCGGGTCAGGATCACCGTCTGGCCCACCGTGGGCAGCGTCAGTTCGCGGCCCATCGCCGCCGCGGCGGCGGCGAACGCCGGTACGCCCGGGGTGATGTCCCACGGGATGCCGAGCGCGTCGAGGCGGCGCTGCTGCTCCGCCACCGCGCTGAAGAACGAGGTGTCCCCCGACTGGAGCCGGGCCACGTCGTGCCCGGCCGCGTGTGCGGCCCGCAGTTCCTCGACGATCTGATCCAGGTTCAGCTCGGCGGTGTCCACGAGGCGGGCCCCGGGCGGTGCCGCCTCGACCAGTTCGCGCGGCACCAGCGCGCCCGCGTACAGGCACACCGGCGACGCGGCGATGATCCGCAACCCCCGCACCGTGATCAGGTCGGCCGCGCCGGGGCCGGCGCCGATGAAGTGCACGGTCATGGAACTACTCCTCGTTCGCATCGGAAGGCGGCTTGACCGCCACCCACTGGGTGACCGGCATCGCCGGGCGCCACCCGGTGAACCGGCCCACCGGAGCGGACCGGGTGATCTGCACGCGGGTCAATTCCCCGCCGAACACCGCGCGATGCCGCAACAACTCGGCCTCGGTCTCGGCCACCACCGCGTTCGCGACCAGTCGGCCGCCGGGGCGCAGCGCCGCCCAGCAGCGTTCGACCACGCCCGGCACGGTCAGCCCGCCGCCGATGAACACGGCGTCCGGTGCCACGCCCGCGAGTTCGGCGAGCCCCACATCCTCCGCGAGCACCTCCGGAGCCCGGCCGACCACGATCCGCAGCCCCGGCACGCCCAGTGCGACGGCGTTCGACCGGGCCCGTTCGGCGCGGTCCTCGCGGGTCTCGAAGCCGATCGCCCGGCACGTCGGATGCGCGCGCATCCACTCGATCCCGACGCTGCCGCTGCCCGCGCCCACGTCCCACAACACTTCGCCCGGAAGCGGCCCGAGCGCGGCCAACGTCATGGCCCGAATCTCGCGCTTGGTCAACTGCCCGTCGTGCGCGTAGACATCGTCTGGCAGGCCGGGCACCCGGCTTCGTCCGGGGCCGTCCCCACACTCGACGGCGACCACGTTCAGGTCGGCGAACCGCCGTTCGGGGGCCGCCGCGAGCGCGTCCGCGCTGCCCTGCCACGCGGACTCCGCCGGACCGCCCAGGTGCTCCAACACGGTGACCGTACTCGTCCCGAAGCCGCGTTCGCGCAGCAGTACGGCCACCCGTCCCGGCGTCAGTCCATCCGCGCTCAGCACCAGGACGCGTGCCGCACGGGCGAGTTCGACGGCCAGTGTGGCCGGCGGGCGGCCCACCGCGCTGACCACCGGCACACCCTGCACGGACCAGCCCAGCCGTGCGCAGGCCAGCGAGGCCGACGACGGCGCGGGCACAACCGTGACCCGCGCGGCGCCCAACTCGCGGACCAGGGTGGCCCCGACGCCGAAGAACATCGGGTCGCCGCTGGCCAGCACACACACCCGCCGCTGCGCGGCCGACTCGGCCACGAACCGCACCGTGAACGGCGACGGCCACTCGACCCGCTCGGCCCCGGTGTCCGGCACCAGCGCCAGATGCCGTGCACCGCCGACCAGCACCTCGGCCGCGGCCACCGACTCCCGGGCGGCGAAGGAGAGTCCGTCCCAGCCGTCGTCGCCGATCCCGACCACGCACACCGACCCGGCAGGTTCCGGGTCGGGTCCGGCCTCATGGCGCGGCCGCCGCGCGGCGGACGTCTCGACCGGATCGCCCGGCCGGACCGAGCCGGGCAACCAGCCCAGGTCCGCGGGCCCGGTCCCGGCGCCCGCGCCGGACCACGCCATCCCGAGCGCCGGCCCCGGACGCAGCCCCGGAAGCCGGTCCTCACCCGGATCGGTACTCACCTCGGGCGGCGAACCGGCCCTTCCGGGCGCGTCGCCGCCCCGCTCAGGCATCCCCCGCGTCCTCGCCGCCCTCGAGGTCGCCCTCGACATCCAGGTAGACCTCGCGCAGCCCGTCCAGCGTGGCCGCCTCGGGCTTCTCCCACATGCCCCGGTCGGCGGCCTCGAGCAGTCGTTCGGCGATTCCGCGCAGCGCCCACGGGTTGGCGGTGCGCATGAACTCCCGGTTGGTCTCGTCCAGGACGTACTCGCCCGCGAGCTTCTCGTACATCCAGTCCGCCACCACACCGGTCGTGGCGTCGTAGCCGAACAGGTAATCCACCGTGGCGGCCAGTTCGAACGCGCCCTTGTAGCCGTGCTTGCGCATCGCCTCGATCCAGCGCGGGTTGACCACCCGGGCACGGAAGACCCGTGCGGTCTCCTGCTGGAGCGTCCTGGTGCGGACCGCGTCCGGCATCGTCGAGTCGCCGATGTACGCCGCCGGCGCGGTGCCGGTCAGCGCGCGTACCGCCGCGACCATGCCGCCGTGGTACTGGAAGTAGTCGTCCGAGTCGGCGATGTCGTGCTCGCGCGTGTCGGTGTTCTTGGCCGCGACCGCGATCCTGCGGTACGCGTCCTCCATGTCCTCGCGCGCGAACACCCCGTCCAGGCCCCGCCCGTAGGCATAGCCGCCCCAGGTCGCGTACACCTCGGCCAGGTCCGCGTCGTCGCGCCACGTGCGCGCGTCGATCAGCGGCAACAACCCCGCGCCGTACGCGCCGGGCCGGGAGCCGAACACGCGCGTGGTCGCCCGACGCGCGTCGCCGTGTCGGGCGGTGTCGGCGCGCACGTGCGCCCGGACGTAGTTGTCCTCGTCCGGCTCGGCCAACTCCGCGACCAGCCGCACCGCGTCGTCGAGCAGCAGCACCACGTGCGGGAAGGCGTCCCGGAAGAAGCCGGAGATGCGCACCGTCACGTCCACCCGCGGTCGGCCCAGCTCGGCGAGCGGGATCGCCTCGATCCCGGTCACCCGGCGCGACGCGTCGTCCCACAACGGTCGCACGCCCAGCAGCGCCAACACCTCGGCGATATCGTCGCCACTGGTGCGCATCGCGCTGGTGCCCCACACCGAAAGGCCCACCGAACGCGGCCAGTCGCCGTCGTTGTCGGCGCGGTAGCGGTCCAACAGCGAGTCCGCGAGCGCCTGTCCGGTCTCCCAGGCCAACCGGCTCGGGATCGCCTTCGGGTCCACGGTGTAGAAGTTGCGTCCGGTCGGCAGCACGTTGACCAGCCCGCGCAGCGGCGAACCGCTGGGCCCGGCCGCGACGTAGCCGCCCTCCAGCGCGTGCAGTACCGCGCCGATCTCGTCGCCGGTGCGGTCCAGGCGCGGCACGATCTCGGTGGCGGCGAACGCCAACACGTCGGCGACCGCCGCCGATGCGGTGCCCAGCACCTCGTGCGTGACGGCCAGGGCCCGAGCCGGGTCCCACCCGCCCGCCTCCATCGCCGCGACCAGGCGGTGCGCGCGGTCCTCGGCGTCGTCGGTCTCGGTGCGCGAGGCGCCGCCCCCCTCGACCAGGCCGAGCGACTCGCGCAGCCCGGGCAGCGCGGCGGCCTTGCCACCCCACACCTGACGCGCCCGCAGCATCGCGGTGACCAGGTTGATCCGGCCCTCGCCGGTGGGCGCGCTGCCCAGGATGTGCAGGCCCTCGCGGATCTGCGCGTCCTTGACCTCGCACAACCACCCGTCCAGGTGCAGGATCAGGTCGTCGAACTCGGCCTCGTGCGGCCGGTCGGTGATGCCCAGGTCGTGGTCCAGCTTGGTGGCCTGGATCAGCGTCCAGATCTGTGCCTGCAGCGCCGGGCCCTTGGCCGGGTCGAGCGCCTGCACGTTGGCGTACTCGTCGAGCAGTTGCTCCAGGCGGGTCAGGTCGCCGTACGTCTCGGCCCGCGCCATCGGCGGCACCAGGTGGTCCACGATGATCGCGTGCGCGCGCCGCTTGGCCTGCGCGCCCTCGCCCGGGTCGTTCACCAGGAACGGATACACCAGCGGCAGGTCGCCGAGCACCGCGTCCGGACCGCATTCCGCGGACAGGCCCAGGTTCTTGCCCGGCAGCCACTCCAACGTGCCGTGCTTGCCCAGGTGTACGAGCGCGTGCGCGCCGAATCCGCCCGGGCCGGCGGGCGCGTCCAGCCACCAGTAGGCGGCCAGGTAGTGGTGGCTCGGCGGCAGGTCCGGGTCGTGGTAGATGGCCACCGGGTTCTCGCCGAAGCCGCGCGGCGGTTGGATGATCAGGATCACGTTGCCCGCGCGCAGCGCCGCGAGCACGATCTCGCCCTCGGGGTCGCGCGAGTGGTCCACGTACAGCTCGCCGGGCGGCGGGCCCCAGTGCTCCTCGATGTTCGCGCGCAACCCCAGCGGCAACTTCGCGTAGCGCTCGCGGTACTCGGCTGCCGAGATGCGGACCGGGTTGCCTTCGAGCTGACCCTCCGTCAACCACTCCGGGTCCTGGCCGCCCGCCGCGATCAGCGCGTGGATGAGCTTGTCGCCGTCCGGCGGTTCGAGCCCGGGCAGCGCGTCGGCGCCGTCGAGCGCGCCGACGTCGTAGCCGGCCGCGCGCATCGCGCGCAGCAGCGCGACGGCGGAGGCCGGGGTGTCCAGGCCGACCGCGTTGCCGATCCGGGAGTGCTTGGTCGGGTACGCGGACAGCACCATGCCGATTTTGCGCTCGCCGACCGGAATGTGCCGAAGTCGGGCGTGCCGCACCGCGATCCCGGCGACGCGCGCGGCCCGCTCGGGGTCCGCGGCGTAGTGGGTGAGCCCGTCCGGGCTCGTCTCCTTGAACGAGAACGGGACGGTGATCAACCGGCCGTCGAACTCGGGCACCGCGACCTGGGTGGCCGCGTCCAGCGGGGACAGGCCCGCGTCGCCCGCCTCCCATTCGGCCCGGCTGGTGGTCAGGTTCAGCGCTTGGAGGATGGTGATGTCCAGGCCGGCCAGCGCGCCGACGTCCCATTGCTCGTCGTCGCCGCCGGCGGAGACCTCGGCGGGCTTGGCCCCGCCCGCGCCGCCCGCCGCGAGCACGGTCACCAGCAGCGCGTCGAGTTCGCCCAGCGCCGCGAACAACGACTCGTCCGCGCCACGCAGCGACGCGCACCAGATCGGTACCGGCCGGCCGCCCGCGTTCTCGATCGCCGCGCACAGGTCGTCCACGAACGCGGTGTTCCCGGCCAGGTGGTGGGCGCGGTAGTAGAGCACGCCCACGGCGGGGCCGTCGACCTCGCGCGCGCTGCGGTCCAGTCGGCCCCAGGAGGGCACCTCGACGGGCGGCTCGAAGCCGTGCCCGGTGAGCAGCAGCGTGTCGGAGAGGAAGCGGTGCAGTTGGGTCAGGTTGTCCGGGCCGCCCTGGGCGAGGTAGGCGTGGGCCTGCGCGCTCACCCCGGCGGGTACGGTCGCCAGTTCCATCAGCGCGGCGTCGGCGGTGAGTTCGCCGCTGAGCACGACCACCGGGCGCGGACCGGCCAGCAGCGCGTCCAGCCCCGCCTCCCACGCACGCCGCCCGCCGAGCAGGCGCACCACGACCAGGTCGGTGCCGTCCAGGAGCGCGGGCAGGTCGGCGACGTCGACGCGGGCCGGGTTGGCCAGTCGCCAGTCGCCCTCGCTCGCCTTCGCGCTGAGCAGGTCGGTGTCGGATGTCGACAGGAGCAGGATCACCGGGCGCCTCCGCCGATGCCGGCGTGGCGGACCACGGAGTGGATGTCGCGAACGGGAGAGCCGCCGTCGAACGTGCCGCGGAAGCGAGCGGGAATGCCGCTGGAGTGGGTGCCGCAGTCGAAGCTGCGGATGCAAGAACGCCGGCAGGACGAAATCGTCACCTGGAGCGCCTCTCCGGGGTCCTCGCCCCATCGGACTCGGGGTGAGACGCGCAGTTCCTGACTCCCGGTCCCGTCGCCGGCGTCGGATGACGTCGTACGGCGGAGCCGGTCACAGTGGCGGGACCGTCCCGGGATCGCACCGGGTTCCTGCCACGCCCTCCCCGCGCCGGTAGGGCCGGCGCGGGGCCAGCATCGCTCAGTGGCCCGCCTTGACGCAACATGCCCCAATCGGCGTCGGAGCCGGTGGTGACACATGTCACCACCGGCTCCGACGCCGGTTCTCGGGCTCAGCCGTTCTTGCGCACTCGCTCCACGAAGGCACCGAACTCGTCGGCGACCTCGTCCGCACTCCAGTCCAGGGCGGGTTCGGCGACGGTGATCTCGGCGAACGACATCCCCGGCAGGCCCGGCTCGGTCCAGCGGCCGGCCAGCCACACGCCCCGGTCGGCGGCGTACTCGAGACCGATCCGGTTGAGCAGCTCGGCCGGGTACGGCAGCCACATCTGGAACTGGTGCGTGTGCGGGACGGCCGGGAAGACGGTCGCCCCGGACACCCGGGCCAGACCTGCGGCCACGACCTCGGCGTGCGCGACGTAGCCGGGTAGCCGAGGCAGCGTCTCCTCCAGGGCCATGAGCGCGTCCAGTGCCATCGGCCAGGCCTGAAAGGGCCGCCCGCCGTACCGGTGCCGCCACGCGTGCGCCTCCTCGATCAGCTCGGCGCCCCCCGCGAGGGCCGCTCCGGCGTTCGCGCCCAGGCCCTTGTAGTAGGAGACGTAGACCGAGTCGAACAGGTCGACGATCTCGCTCGGCCCGCGGCGAAGGTAGGTGGTGCTCTCCCACAACCGCGCGCCGTCCAGGTGCAGGGCCGCGTCGCGGTCCCGCGCGGCCTGCACGACGGCGATCAGCTCGTCCCACTCGGGCAGCACGAATCCGTGATCGCGCAGCGGAAGTTCGTAGAACAGGGTGCCGAAGCGCTCACCACTGGTGCGGATGTCCTCGGCGGTGATCTGACCGGGGCCCTGGGTGAGCGTCAGGGGTCGAAGTCCGGACAGCACCGACACCGCGTCGCGCTCGTAGGTCAGCGGATGGGCCCTCGGGTGGATACCGACCACGTTCGAACCGGTCGCGCCGGCGTGACAGCGCAGCGCGACCTGCTGGGCCATGGTGCCGGTGGGAAACAGCAGCGCCGCCTCGGTGCCGAGCAGCTCGGCCGTACGCGCCTCCAGCCGGGCGACCACGCCGCCGTCGCCGTACATGTCCGGCCACTCGCCGGGTTCGACCGTCTCCTGCGCGTACGCGGTCAGCCGGGCCAGCCGTTCTGCGACCGTGGTGGGCCGTACCCCGGACAGGATCCGGCCGCATGCGCGGATCGCGCGCAGCCTGCCGACGTGCTCGTCGTTTCCGATGTATCCCATGCACGCATCATCCAACGCGGGCCGCGGGCCCGGACACACGCAAGCGGGGGGGGGGGGGGGGGGGGGGGGGGGGGGGGGGGGGGGGGGGGGGGGGGGGGGGGGGGGGGGGGGGGGGGGGGGGGGGGGGGGGGGGGGGG